>JANORH010000349.1:0-4119 GCA_031415215.1 Alphaproteobacteria bacterium
CACGCTCAGTGTGAACTCCGGCCACTACCTGGAACGCCACCTGCGCGAAGTGATCACCGAGATCGAGGGCAAGAGCCCGGTGCAGCTGATCGCCATCGGCATCGGCCACGACGTCACCCGCTACTACAAGAACGCCGTCACCATCGTGGATGTCGAACAATTGGCCGGCGCCATGGTCGAGCAACTGGCCGACCTGTTCGACGAGGAGGTCCGGCGCGTCACCCGCAAGAACGCGGGCCTGCTGGCCCCGCCCCCCAATACGCAAGGCCCGCAGGGGTCATCGCGCCGGACCTCGACCTTCAAGGAAGTTCGCAGGGCCAGCGCATGAGGCGGTTCGCAGGGCTCAGCCTGGCGCTGACCCTGGCGGCCTGTGCGCCGCAAAGCGCGCGATTGCCCGGTGCGCCGGTCGGTGCCGGTCCCGCGATCGGTGTGCTGGTCGAACCCGTGTCCGAGGGACCCGCGGCCAGCGTCGGCACGTTCCGCTACGCTGGCGGGTTCGTCATGACCTCGGCCGATACCTCCCGCCTTCACGGCCTGTCTGACCTTGAGGTGATGGCGGATGGCCGGATCGTGGCGATCAGTGACGACGGCGACCTTGTGAAGGGCCGGATCGTCCTCGCGGCGGATGGCCGCCTGACCGGCATCAACCAGATGACGCTGACGCCACTGACAGACCAGGGCGGCAAGCCCCTGGGCGGCGACAAGGCCACGTCCGACGCCGAGGGCCTGGCGATCCTGCCGAACGGCGACATGATGGTCAGCTTCGAGCGCCAGCACCGGATCTGGCTGTACCCGGCCAGGGGCGGGCCGCCGCGCGCCGTGCCGGTCCCGAACACCGCCTTCCCCGACAATGACGGCATGGAGGCCCTGGCCCTGGACCCGGCGACCGGTCCGGGTGCCTACATCGTCGGGCGCGAGGATACTCGGGAGACCTGGACCTGCCGACTGTCCGGGGGATGTGTGGCCGGCGTCCAACCCGGCGACGCCAGTATGGGCAAGCTGGTGGCCGCGCGCGCCCTGCCCGGCGGTCGCTGGGCTTTCCTGCTGCGGGATTTCAACGTGGCCTCGGGCGCGACCATCCGGATCCTGATCACCGACCGGGCAGGTCGGAAACTGGACCTGCACACCATCACCCGACCCGCAACGGTGGACAATTTCGAAGGCATCTCCGCCCTGCCCGGCACCGACGGTTCGGTGCGGTTCTATCTGCTCTCGGACGACAATTTTTCACCGGCGCAGAGGACCCTGCTCATGGCCTTCGACTGGACACCTGCCGGAACACCGAACCCATGAAAACCGACGTCACGATCCCCATGCCGGACGGCAACGCCCGCGCCTTCGTCTTTACGCCAGACACGGGTCAGGGGCCGTGGCCGGTGATCCTGTTCTACATGGACGGCCCGGCCATCCGCCCCGCCCTGTTCGCAATGGGCGAGCGGATGGCCGCTGCTGGATACTATGTGCTGTTGCCCGACATGTTCTGGCGGCTGGGGCCCTATCCGCCGATCGACCTTGCGGTGGCTTTTGGATCACCGGAGGGGCGCAAAACGTTCCGTGAGACCTACTTCGCCTCCACCAATCCCGTGCTCGCCATGGCCGACACCCGCGTGTTCCTGGACTGGTTGGTGGACCAGCCACAGGCGAAACCGGGAGCCCTCGGCGTCACCGGCTATTGCATGGGCGGCGGTTTCGCCCTGCGCGCTGCCGCCGCGTTCCCCGAAGAGATCATCGCCGCCGCCTCATTCCACCCCTCCAACCTCGCCACCGACGAGCCCGACAGCCCGCACCTCGGGGCCGCCCGGATCAAGGCGCGGGTGCTGGTGGCCGGCGGCGACAAGGACGCTGGTTACGACCAGCCCCAGAACGACCGCCTGGCCGCGGCATTGGCTGAGGCTGGCGTCGAGGCCGAGGTCTCGATCTGGTCAGGCTATCTGCACGGCTGGGTGCCTGCCGACATGCCGATTCACAACGCCGAGGGTGCCGAACGCCACTGGCGCGAGTTGGTGGCGCTGTTTGACGGTGCGCTGAGGTAGTTTTGCGTTCCTGCTTTGCGGACTGCCGCACTCGCCTGGCGTCGAAACGTCAGCCGGACCGTGCCGCAACCGCGCTCCTCGCCCCCGGCGAAGCCGAGAGGGAGAGGAAAAAGGAGAGGGCCGGCGCGTGAAAACGTGATCCGCCGTTGGGATGGCGAGGATGTGCGGCGGCTACGTTTGTGGGTCCTCGACGTTGCACCAGAGCCAGCCCAGCCAGCCCTCTCCCAACCCTCTCCCTCTCTTCGCCCTCGCTGTCGCGAGGTCGCGGGGGAGAGGAGACCTCGGCCAACTTGCTGCGAGTTGCAAATGCCCAACAAAAAGGCCGCCCTCGCGAGCGGCCTCTTCGATACCTCAATCCGCCGGAAATCAGGCGGCGGCTTGCTCGGCGATCTTGGCCTTCAGGGCGCGTTTGATCTTCAGCGCCTTGGCCGACAGCACCTCGTCCTTGGCCTTCAGCAGGACGACGTCGAGGCCGCCCCGGAAGTCGACCGTGCGCAGCGCCGCGTTGGTGATGCGCAGGCTGAACGCCTGGCCCAGGGCGTCGGACTGAAGCTTGACGGCGGCCAGGTTCGGCATGAACCGGCGCTTGGTCTTGATGTTCGAGTGACTCACGTTGTTGCCGACCATAGGACCGACACCCGTGATTTCGCAGCGGCGCGACATAAGCGAATACCTTCGCGTGGAAATGAGTATGCAACGGACGAGGGTCCGCGCAAGGAGCGGGCGATATAGAGGAAGGCCCCCTTCCCCGTCAAGGTGACGCGCGATGCGAAACGATTCAACACGCGCCTGGCCGTTACTTCGTTGTGCATCGAAGCGATTCAGCCACAACATGTCGTAGGGAACGAAAGCTGAATTGCTGGAAGTCAGTGATTCGGTCGCGGTTTGTTGCGCCCCCGTTCCTGCACCCCGTACGACGTTGTTTAGATCTGAGTTGAGGAGATACCTCATGGCGTTCGCAGCCGAAAAGCGCGCGCAGTTCCGCCCGGTATCCCGTACGACGTCATCAAGATCGACTTCAAGGAGACACCCCATGACATCCGCAGCGGAAAAACGCGCGCAGTTCCGAAGCTTGCACGAGAGCGGCTGCTTCGTGATTCCCAATTTCTGGGACGTGGGCAGCGCCCGCATGCTGCAGAGCCTGGGGTTCAAGGCCTTGGCCTCCAGCAGCGCCGCATTCGCCTGGACACTGGGCGAGATGGACAATGAGGTCACGCTCGAGGGCAAGCTCGCGCACCTGGCCGCCGTGTGTGCCGCCACCGACCTGCCGGTCAACGCCGACTTCGAGAACGGGTTTGCCGACGCGCCGCAGGATGTGGCGATCAATGTGCGCCGCGCGCTGGACGCCGGTGTGGCCGGCCTGTCCATCGAGGACATGATCCGGGGTCCTGAACGAGCGCTCTATGACAACGACATGGCCGTGGCCCGCATCCGCGCGGCCCGGGCCGCCATCGATGCCGAGGGCAGCGGTGCCGTGCTGGTGGCGCGAGCCGAGGGCATTCTGGTCGGCAAGATGGACGTCCATCAGGCGTTGGACCGGCTTGTCGCCCTGGCCGACGCGGGTGCCGACTGCCTCTTCGCACCCGGCCTGCGAACACCGCAGGACATTGCCGCCGCCGTCCGCGCCGTCGCCCCGAAACCCCTCAGCGTGCTGATGATGACGCCGGACGGCACAGTCGCGCAGATGGCCGATCTGGGCGTACGCCGCATCAGTGTCGGTGGCTCCCTGGCCCGCGCCGCCTGGGGCGGTTTCCTGGCCGCCGCCCGCGAGATCGCCGACGACGGAACCTTCGCCAGACTGGGCGCCGGGGCGTCCGGGGCAGACCTCAAGGCCCTGCTCAAGCCCTGACAGGCCGCAGCCGGCCGGGCGCCAGCGCTTGCAAAACAGCTCTGGTTGCGTTACTAACTAACCAGTCAGTTAGTAACGAGGCTCACCATGGAATTGGGCGCGCCCAAGTTCCGACGACGCAAGGCGGACCGGCCGACCGAGATTCTCGAAGCCGCCTTCGTGGTCTTTGCGGAAAAAGGATTCGCTGCAGCGAAGCTGGACGAGATTGCCCGCCGAGCCGGCGTCTCCAAAGGCGCG
>JANORH010000350.1:0-5531 GCA_031415215.1 Alphaproteobacteria bacterium
GGCGGAGCCGAAGGCGAAGCTGATCGAGACCTTCGCGCTCTCCGAGCTGCAGGCCGACGCCATCCTCAACACCCGCCTGCGGCAACTGGCCCGCCTGGAAGAAATGGAAATCCGCCGCGAGCACGCCGAGCTCTCCGAGGAGCGCGACGGCATTGTCGCCATGCTGGCCGACGACCGGGCCCAGTGGAAACTGGTGGGCGCGGGCCTGCGCGAGGTCAAAAAGGCGCTGGGCGCGCTCAACATCCGCCGCTCCCTGTTCGCCGACGCGCCCGAGATCGACACCGAGGCCGCGCTGGAGGCCATGATCGTGCGTGAGCCGATCACCATCATCCTCTCCGAACGCGGCTGGATCCGCGCCGCCAAGGGCCGGGTCGAGGACCCCTCGGAGCTGAAGTTCAAGGAGGGCGACAAGCTGCAGTTCCTGGTCCCGGCCGAGACCACGGACAAGCTGCTGATCTTCGCCTCCGACGGCCGGTTCTTCACGCTGGCCTGCGACAAGCTGCCGGGCGCCAGGGGCCACGGCGAGCCGCTGCGCCTGATGATCGACCTCGACGACCGGGTGGGTCTGATCGATGTGTTCGTCCACAAACCGGGTGCCCGCCGCGTGATCGCGTCAAAGGACGGCTACGGCTTCATCCTGCCCGAAGCCGAGGCGGTGGCCTTCCGGCGCGCGGGCAAGCAGGTGCTGAACGGCACGGCCCTGACCTGCGTGGCTGTGGGCGCCGCCGACCACCTGGCCGTGGTGGGCGACAACGGCAAACTGCTGGTCTTCCCGATCAGCGAACTCCCCGAAATGCCACGCGGCAAGGGCGTCAAGCTGCAGTCCTACCGCGAAGGCGGCCTGCGCGACGCCATGGTCTTCGGGCAAGGCGAGGGCGCATCCTGGACCACCTCGGACGGCCGCACACGCGCGTGGCCCGAATGGCGCGAATGGCTGGGACGCCGCGCCTCAGCAGGCAAATTGGCCCCGAAGGGCTTCCCGGCCACGAAGCGGTTCCGACCGAGGTAGGCGAGGGGTGCGACACGACCGCCCAAAAAAGCTCGTCCACATCCACGGGTGTCATCCCGGTTTTCGCCGCAAGCGAAAGACCGGGACCCATAAGCTCCGTGGTCAGTAGATGGATGCAGCGTCGCCGCTGCGAGGCTATCCGATAGCGTCGTGTGGGTCCCGGTCTTTGGCGGCCGCCAAAACCGGGATGACACGATGGGGCGGCCCCGCTTTAGATGAGCCTCGCGTGCGCCTGCCGCTGCCCTCGGCGCAATACCGCACCGGTGAGGCCAAACCCCGCGATCATGAGCGCCCAGGTGGTGGGCTCTGGGACCGCTCCACTGCCGCTACCTGTGAAACTGGCTTTGAACGCCGTGTCGTAGACCATAGAGTATCCGTTGTTACTCCCAATGTCCCAGGCGCTAGTGAAAAGTTGTTCGAAGTTGTAGGGACTGTTGTTATCGAACACACTCTCTCCGCCAATCAACAGGTTCTTACCGATCGGCATCGCGCGGCCGGTGGTATTTTGCGGCAACCCTGTAACACTGAAAAATGCTACATATTTTTGCCCAGGTGTGACGGCGATGCCGGGCGAAAAGCCAAATTCTGAATATGTCAATGACTGTGGGACAATCCCGGTACCAATTGCCGTCGCAATCGGGCTCGTATAAAGCAGTGATACTGCGTTGTTGCCATCCCAAGTGGCGATATAGCTGCGAAAATTGATATTTAACTGTCCGACGCTGAGGTACATAGAAAAATTCGTCAGTAATGTGTCGCCGGCACCAACCGTGAAAGTTTGACCATAGGTTGCCGTTTCTGGAAAAGAGAAAGCAGATAGGTTCTCGCCCGAACCGAGCGCACCGAGCGATGTGTCGATGTTCGTCGCCTGTGCGCCACTCGCCATTCCCAGTGCTACAGCGGCCAGTCCAACCCGCAGCATCATCCTGTGCATTTTCATCGCGATAAGCCCTACCAAAACAACAGATCCAACCCGACGATTGGTCGGGACGCGCCCCTGAACCGGGATGCCGTTTGGAGCGAAAACTACCACGCGTGAAAGTCTGGGCGTGTCCCATGAATTGGGGACAGACTTGCCTGATCTCGCAGCATCATCCCTTGCCTTCGGAGCGCGATTGGTCGCTGATTATCCCGGTGCCGGCGGCATCGCGCCGCCGTGCGAGACCATGGCCACGTCTCTTCAGGTGCAATTGATGATACGGACCGCTATCGTCGAAGATGATCCCGCCGTCATCGTCAGGCTACGGGCGGCGTTGGAAGCGGCGGAAGATATCGAGATTGTCGCCACTGCAAACAGTATTGCATCCGGGCTGGAGCTCATCGCGGCTGGGGGCTTTGATGTTCTGCTTTGCGATCTGGGAATGCCGGATGGAGAGGGCATCGATCTGATCCGCGCGGCGGCCAGGGCCAATCCCGAAACGGATATCATTGTCATCACCATCTTTGCCCAGCAGAGCAAGGTGATCGAAAGCATTCGGGCGGGTGCGCGTGGCTATCTTCTGAAGGACGAGCGGCTCGAAAATTGCGTCGAGGGCATTCGTGAAATCCGGCGTGGCGGATCTCCAATCACACCGATCATCGCACGCCAGCTATTGAAACAAATGATGCCCAGCGCCTCAGATGTCGCCCATCCCCTCGATGAGGGCTTGTCGCAACGAGAGGCTGAAGTTCTCAATCTCCTGGCCCGGGGGTTCAGCTATAAGGAAATTTCCGAAATCCTCTCACTTGCCACCTCTTCGGTCGGCACATACGTCAAGCGGATATATCGAAAGCTCGAAGTCAATTCACGATCCGAGGCCGTATTCGAGGCCGGAAATCGCGGCATTATAAATGTCCACTAACCCGTGGCTTGCGCGATTTGCCTTTCTCACTTGTCTATTCGTCACCCCGGCATTCGCTGGAACAGTAAATGCAAATGAGCTCCGCGAAACCGCGCGCGTCATCTCTATCACTCAAGCCGAGTTTGTTTTTTCCAACCAGAGCCAGATCCCGACCTCGGGTTGGAAGCAACATCCCCTTCCCATGACCGATTTCTTTGTAGCGAGAACCCCGGAGACGACATCGCGCCGCATACTCTGGGTCAAAATATTGGTCGATTCCTCAGAACTAGGTACTGGTGCTATTGCACTCACTACAGACTATGCCAGTGAACGGTTCCAAGTCTATTTTAATGGCCGTCCCATATATCGAAACTATACTGATGCTTCGAGACGAAATTTTGCGTCTGAAAGCCCGTGGATTGTACCAATTTCACGCGATGATCTGAGGCGCGGACCAAATGAAATTGTACTTCGGCTTGAATCAGAAACGTTCTGGAGCCTCGGGCTTGGTAACACCAAAATTGGCGACGATAGGTCTATCCGCGCGATTTTTGACCGAAACTACCTGCTGCAAATCAAAGCACCGGAATTCATAAACGCTATTCTGGCAGCCTTCACGCTAGGCATCTTCTGCTTTTGGCTGGCGCGCCCTGACGAAGAATCACTTGGCTGGCTGACGATGCTGGGTCTGGTGTGGTTTGTCCGCAATATCCAGTATTCAACGTTGTATGCGCCGTTTGGGCCGGACTTCTCCTGGGAAGTTTCCAATAACTCCCTGTTCGTCCTTATCGTTGTTTTCTATGGATTTTCAGCGACATTTTTTGATGTGCCCCGTCGCAAGCAACTCATCGTTGCCATAGTAGCCTTCGGTAGCTTTTTGATGATTCTGCGGCTTTATCTGGTCGCCATTGGCGAGAGTGTCATTGTCCCGCACCTGGCGACGATTCCGTTGGTCATCGTACTCACCGGCATCTTTGTTCAGGCCTGCCTTCGGACCCCGACAACCGATTATTTCGTGATGTTGGGAGCCACTACTATAGCCGTATCAGCCTTCCTTCATGATTTCGGCGTTCTGGCGGGAATGTGGCAGGGCACACGTTTCGCACTTCAGCCATATGCCAGCATGATCGTGTTTGCTGCATTCGGCATTGCTATGGGGCGCAGGGTCTTGACAGCGCTGGACACCGTCGAAAATCTGAACGTCATTCTTGAGCAACGCGTTGCCACTGCTGATCGCGAGCTTCGCGCAAGCGAAACTGTTCGCAGGGATCTCCAGGTTTCTCAGGCCGTCAGTCTGGAACGTGAACGACTGATGATGGAGATCCATGACGGGATCGGTTCCAACCTGATCACCGCCCTGTCTTTGGCAGAGCACAGGAAGGCCTCGCCCGAAACAATAGCAACACTGCGCCGGTCGATCACGGACCTGAAGATCGCTGTGGACTCGTTGGAACCGGTTGAAGGCGATGTCGTCTCACTGCTGGCCAATCTGCGCCATCGACTGGAACCCGACCTGAACAAGGCGGGGTTGTCGTTTGACTGGCATGTCAGCGATGCGCCCAGATTGCCCTGGCTTGATGCGGTCGGTGCCCTTCATGTCCTGCGCATACTGCAGGAAGCGATAAGCAACATACTTGCCCATTCGGGGGCCCGGAAAATTGTCGTTGAATGTGGGTCCGCTGAAAGGGACCGACGCGATGGCATATCCATCACCATCCGGGACGCTGGGCGAGGGTTCGATCCTGGCAGCCCGACAGCCGGCAAGGGCATGGCCAATATGGCCGCACGGGCAAAGTCACTCCATGGCGCGCTGACATGCGATAGTGGCGTCGGAAAAGGTACGACGGTTAGCCTCTGGCTTCCCTTGTTGCCCATCCAACACCAAAGCGGGAATGATCGCCCATAGCGCGGACTTCACATCCATCAGGGGTCGGGCAAACTTCTGCGATTTCCACCGCGCCCGTCCCGCCGCCATAGTTCACCCCGGATATCCACGAGTCCCGTGACCGCCATTCAGGTGCGTCTACTGTTCACCTGATTATACACCGACTTGTGACAAACGGCGGAAACACCCCGCCTTGCAAACCGGCGACTCCGGGTTGGCGCCGCAGCGCGGGGCCGCTGACCTCGGCCTAGAACAACCCCGCCCGCTGGGCGATGACGATGGCGGCGATGATCAGGATCAGGGCCTGGATGATCGTGCCGAATGGCGCAGGCAGCGGCAGCTTTTGTACGGCCCAGGCGATGAGGGAGGCGACGATCAGGACGATGACGGCGAAGATGAGGATGGACATGGGTGGGCTCCTGCAAGCGGCGGTGCCGCGTGTACAGCCAAACCGGCGGGAGGCCGGAGCGTTCCATGGTGCGCCGGAAAAGTGATGGGCGGTGTGGCGCACATCCTGTTTCCGGACAAACCCCGCAACGCCGCAGGTGGTGAGGCCTGCGGCGTCTCAAGGGGTCGCTCGTCTGGCGCTAGACGGCCAGCGCCCTGCGGCGTCGCAGCGCCGAACCGGCCAGACCGAAGCCACCGATCATCAGCGCCCAGGTGGCGGGCTCCGGCACGGCCGTCATGCCGGGGACACTGCCCACCAGTACGCCGGAGTCCGACGAATAGGTCACGCCGTTGGTGGTGGCGATGCCGAAGGTGGCGGTGTTGAGAAAGTCCATTTCCACCGAGATCGGGGCCCCGTTAAGGGCGGCGG
>JANORH010000351.1:0-28857 GCA_031415215.1 Alphaproteobacteria bacterium
ACCGATCCACGGGGCCGTCGATGTCAGCGCCTATGAGTGTGTGCAGGACCTGGACGCCCTCGACCGCTGGATCGCGCAATCCTGGGCCGCAGGGATCATCGCCTTCGACACCGAGACGGATGCGTTGGGTGCCACCAGCGCCAATCTGTGCGGCGTGTCGCTGGCGACTGCCCCCGGCATGGCCTGTTACATCCCGCTGGGCCATGTGCATGAGGGCGAAGGCGGCCTGCAACTGGATGCGCCGACGGACCTGACCCAGATCCCCATGGACGCGGCCATCGCCCGGCTGAAGCCGTTGCTGGAGGATCCGTCAGTTCTCAAGGTCGCCCAGAACGCCAAATACGATCTGGCGGTACTGGCCCGTTACGGCATTCAGGTGGGACCTATCGAGGACACCATGCTGATCAGTTTCGCTCTTGATGGCGGACTGCACAAAAGCCACGGCATGGACGAGTTGTCGCGGCGCCTGCTGGACCACGAACCGATCAGCTTCATGACCGTCGGCGGAACCGGCTAGGCGCAGTAATGCTTCATGGTCATCCCGCTGGAGGCAGCGACCCGATATGCCGCCGAGGACGCCGACGTCACGCTTCGGATCTATGAACATTTGCGTCCGCGCCTGGCCCGCGAACATCTGCTGACGGTCTACGAGACCCTTGAGAGGCCAATGCCTGCGGTGCTGGTCGAGATGGAATTGGCGGGGATCAAGGTAGACCCCGACCGACTGCGCCAGCTTTCCAACGATTTTTCAGTTCGGATGGCCGAGTTCGAGCTGGAGGCGCACCGTGTGGCCGGGCATCCGTTCAACCTGGGCAGCCCCAAACAGGTGGGCGATATCCTGTTCGGCGAGATGGGTCTGGCCTCGGGAAAGACTACTGCCACAGGCGCGCAATCCACCGACGCCTCGATGCTGGAAGACTTGGCGCTGCAGGGTCACGAACTGCCGCGCGTCCTGCTGGACTGGCGCCAACTGTCGAAGTTGAAGGGCACCTACACCGACAATCTGGTGGCGGCGATCAACCCGAAGACGGGTCGCGTGCACACGTCCTATTCTCTGGCAGCGGCCACCACCGGGCGTCTGGCCTCGTCGGATCCGAACCTGCAGAATATCCCGATCCGCACCGAGGAAGGCCGCAAGATCCGCAAGTGCTTCATCGCCGACGCCGGCCATGTGCTGATCAGCGCGGACTATTCCCAGATCGAGCTACGCCTGCTGGCCCACATCGGCGATATCCCGCAGCTGAAACAGGCCTTCGCCGATAGCCTCGATATTCACGCCATGACGGCCTCGGAGATGTTCGGGGTGCCCATCGAGGGCATGCCCGCCGAGACGCGCCGCCGCGCCAAGGCGATCAATTTCGGCATCGTCTATGGCATCTCGGCGTTCGGTCTGGCCAACCAGCTGTCGATCCCGCGGGAAGAGGCCGGAGCCTACATCAAGACCTACTTCGAGCGCTTCCCCGGCATCCGCACCTACATGGACCGCATGACGCGCCAGGTCCGGGCCGAGGGCTTCGTCACCACCATCTTCGGCCGAAAGGTCCATATCCCCGCCGCTCAAGGGCGATCCCAGGCCGAGCGTGCGTTCGGCGACCGCGCCGCCATCAACGCCCCGATCCAGGGTGCTGCAGCCGACGTGATGCGCCGGGCCATGATCCGGATGCCCGACGCGCTGCGCGCCGAGGGGTTGACGGCAAGGATGCTGCTGCAGGTGCACGACGAACTGGTGTTCGAGGCCCCGGAAACTGAGGCCGAGGCGGTGATCGCGGTCGCACGGCGGATCATGGAACGCGCGGCGGAACCCGCGCTTTCGATCTCTGTGCCGCTGATCGTCGAAGCCCGCGCTGCGGCCAACTGGGACGACGCGCACTAGCGGAAAAAGGCGTCGGCGATCGCTCATTTCATTGACAAACGAGCACCCATGATCGCCCGATCAGAATCGGCGATTCGGGGGAAAGTCCATGAAGAGCGGCGCCGTCAGGGACCGGCTGGCCCATACGCTGGTGGCCGGACTGTTCTGGCTGGCGGTCGGCGGCGCGACTGAAGCCAGAGCGGCACTGTCCGACAGCATCTGCGGTGCCATGGCCGCTGTCAAAACAGAGGGCTTTCCGTCCAGCGCCGACCTCAGGCGGGTGGCGGCGTCGACAGAAACCCAGCTGGCCCAGCGGGGATTGTCTGGCGCTTATCAGGACATGATGCCGGCGCTTGATATGGTTTCGGCCAATTCAGAGCGTCCCTCGCAGGCCGCCGTGGCCGAATACTGTGCCGCTGCTGGCGAGCTGATGCGGATCAGTCCGCAGGGCAGTCAGCTACAGGCCCAGTCCTATCTGTTGAATGCCTTTCGCATAGCGCGCGGCAGCGGGCTCCAGAGTACGGCCTCGTTGGCCGCCTATCGACTGGGTCTGGTGTCCTTGTCGGGTCCGACCGTGGCCGGGGTGCGAGGCGGGCGGGCGACGCGGGGTGGGGCAACTGCGGCCGTGCGAACGGCGGGAACCATCGACACCGCAGCGCCTTGTGACGTGCTGCTGAGCCCAGCCGTGCTGACCAACACCAATCTCTCGCTGTCCATGGCGTCACTGGGTTGCTCCGCGCAACAGGCGGAGGGCGCCGGGGATATGCGCACGGCGGCGCTGGCCTCGCTACGGCTGGCGCGTCTCAGGTTGGCCATCGCGGACGCCAATACCGATGTCGCTTCGGCCTACAGGGCGCAGGCCTGGCAGGCGGCGATCCAGGGCCTGGGGTTTGCCCGCAGGATCGACGACCCGACCCTGCGGGCGGAGGTGCTTGGGCGGCTGGCAGCGACGGCGCTTGATGCGCGTGGAGGTCCCGCGCCCGAGCTCATCGCCGTGGTCGCGGCGATCCGCGATGCAGATGCCACAGATCCCGGAGCGGGAGCCTTTGCTGCTGCTCTGGAGGCGCGTCTGAAGCTCGCGTCAGGCGATGCGCCCGCCGCGCGGCGGCTGCTGGATCAGGCGCTGTTGCTGGAGAGCCAGCGTGCCTTGCCCGCGCGCCTTCCGGAGTGGCGGTTGCTGCTGGCCGAGGCTGATCCGGCGCATCGGGAGGCCCAAATCCTGGCTGCCTTCGACGCCCTTGAGGCAATCCGTCCACTGTTGCCGCGCTTTGATCCACTGACAGAAGAGACGGCGTTCTCGCTCTATATGCGCCGCGTTTTCCAGAGCGCGGTGGATGTCCAGCTTGCCGGCGCTGATGGCCCTGCCGAGATGATCCGGGTGCGCGGTGCGCAACAGATTGTGGAGGCCTATCGTCAGGCCGAGCTGCAGAGCGTCTTTGGCAGTGAGTGCATTCCGGTGCGCGATCCGCTACGTCCCGAGACGCTCGCCGCTGGAGAAGTGCTGCTTTATCCGATCCTGATGTCCGACCGACTTGAGCTGCTCTACATTTCGGGCGGCACGAATGGCGGGGCCAGCACCTTTCGCAGATTGCCACCCAATCGTAGCGTCGACCGTCAGGCGATCGCCCGGCTTGTCGAGACCGTCGTCCTGTCGCTGAGCTATGATGAGGATGATCGGTGGCGAGCAGCGTCGCGTCAGCTCTACGACGTGCTGATCAAACCGATCGAAGCCGAACTGAAACCGGGGTCGATCCTGGCGGTGGTGCCGGACGGCGCTTTGAGGGCGCTGCCGTTTTCAGTTTTGCTGGACGCCGATAACCGTTTTCTGGTGCAGCGGACGCGTATTTCTGTCGCCCCATCTCTGGCCTATTCGCAGCCAGGCGGGCTGTCCAACGCTCGACGTCAGGACCTGGTCTCCGCCTCTCTGGAGCTGGAGGTCAGCCTGCCTGCCGGCTACTTCGAAAAGCTGAACGGCACAGCCAATGAAGCCCGACAGGCCGCGTTCGTTGACGGCAATCGCATCGGCCGTGCGGTGTTCATCGAGAACTTCAAGAAGACCGATCTGGTCAACGCCCTGACGCTGCAACAGGTGGATGTGCTGCATCTGGCGACCCATGCCTCGTTCAACGGAAGGTCGGACCGGGCCTTTATCGTGGCGAACGGTGAGATGATCCTGTTGTCCGAGTTGCGGCAGATCCTGACCCAGAACCGTACGCGCGGGGATGAGTTGGACCTGCTGGTGCTGAGCGCGTGCGAGACGGCCGTCGGCGACGACGATGCCAGTATGGGACTTGCCGGTGCCGCCGTTCAGGCCGGCGCGCGCAGCGTCATCGCGTCACTGTGGCCCGTGAACGACACGGGCACCGCACAATTGATGAAGACCTTCTATGAGCGGTATCGCGCCGGGAGTTCCAAGTCGGCTTCGCTGCGGGAAGCGCAGCTGTCGATGATCGAGGCCGGTGGAACGAACGCCAACCCGAACATCTGGGCGGCCTTCACCCTGCTGGGGGCCTGGAGATGAGTGCCCGCCGCTGTATCCTTCAGAGCGTATCCTGGCTGTTGCTGGCTGTCTGGCCGACGGTGGCTTTCGGCCAATCCACCGCCGTTTTCGCCGATGTCGCCAACAGCCGGGCTCTGGGCACAACGACGACGCAGAACGGCACATTCGTTACCATCGATGGGGGGGCCCGCGCGGGAACCAACCTGTTCCACAGCTTCTCACAGTTCAGCCTGGGTGTCGGCGACACGGCGCGGTGGGTGCGGAGCGCGGGCGATGCAGGCAGTTTGACCAATGTCATCAGCCGGGTGACTGGCGGCCAGGTCTCTCAAATCTTCGGCACGCTGGATTCAACAGCCCTTCCCAACGCCAGCTTCTTTTTTATCAACCCGGCGGGGATCGTCTTCGGCGCCGGTGCCAGAGTGAACGTGCCGGCTGCGGCCCATTTCTCAACGGCCGGCGAGCTGCGCTTTGCCGATGGATCACGGTTTGCGGTGAGTGCGCCAAACGGCTCCACGCTGACCATGGCGGTGCCTGAGAGCTTTGGCTTTCTGGGCGGACAGGGAGCGATTGACATCCGTGGCGCCGGCGCAAGCTTCGCACCCACGACCGCCCGGCTGTCATTCAGCGGTTCGGACGTGCAGCTGTCGAATCCCGCCCTCAATCTCGGGAGCCGGATGGTGGTTGGCGGTCTGGATCTGATCGGCGTCGGATCAGCGGTTGACGTGGTCCGTTTGGCCGACCCCCTGGCCTCCAGCCATTCCGGTGCGGTGACGGTACGCAACACACCGGTGGTTTTGTCGTCCATCGATAGCCCGTCAGGTTCGCTTCAGATCGGCGGTGGGCTTGTCAGCCTCAGTGGCGCGGATGTCGTCTCCGATGCCGGCGGAAGTGCGCGCGGCGGCGACATCCGCATCAGGGCCGATGAACTGCAAATCACCGGCGCGTCGCAATTGGTCAGCTCTGCACGGGCGGGCGGTGCGGGCGGTGACATTGTTCTTTCAGCCGGTCAGTTGGCCGCTGACGGCGTCAGACTTGTCAGCGTCACGACGACAACCGCGCGAGGGGGGAACATCGCCCTGGCAGGCTCAGAGAGCCTGACAATCGGCGGACAGTCCTTTGTGACCTCCACGAACTCCGGAGCCGGCGCGGGCGGCGATATCACACTGTCCGCGCCCGAGTTGCAGCTTGACGGAGTCTTTGCCATCTCCAGCGCCCTGGGCACCGGCCGTGGGGGTAACATCTCGGTCACCGCGCCGTCCATGCAGCTATTTGACGCCAACCTTATTGCCACAGCCTTTGGTGCCGCGCGGCCGGGCGACCTTCGCATCGACGGGAGCGTGATCGAGATTTCGGGGGGCTCTTACGGATCGAATCCCGGCGCTTTTGGCGATTCCGGCGCGGTCAGTGTGGTGGCTTCCACCCGCCTACTGGTTCTGGGGGCGGCGTTCACGGCCTCCAGCGCCAGCGACAACGGGGCTGGCGCAATCTCTTTACGCAGTCCCGAAATCTACCTGACGGACGCCCGGATCCAGGCCGATAATTCAGGAAATGGCGGTGCCGGTGCGGTCATTGTAGAGGCCGACACGCTGGTCCTGGATGGGACCACCATCCGGGCCGAAGTAAACGGCGCACCGGGTGACAGACTGGGTCTGATCCGGCTGAAAGCGACCGACGAGCTGCAGCTGTTCAACAGCATCATCACGTCAAACACCAATGATCGGGCTGACGGCGGAATCATCGAGGTGTTTGGTCGTGATGTACGGCTGGAGGACAGCCGGTTGCAGTCCGACACCCTCGGGCGTGGCATCGGCAACGCGGGCAGTGTCTCGATCAAGGCCGAAACGCTGCTGATCCGGAACGGGTTTGTGACGTCCAGCAGCAACAGCCTGGGCAACGGTGGCGACGTTCTGCTGAACGCCGGGACGATCACACTCGATACCAGCGCTGCGGTCCGCTCTGACGCCACGGATGCGGGGAGCGCTGGTCAGGTCACGATCAAGGCTGGCTCTCTGACGGTACTCGAGAGCTCTGCGATCACATCGCGCGCACAGAGCGGGACGGGCAATGCCGGTGCCGTGACCATTGACGCCGATACGATCACCATGGTGGACGGCCGCATTTCCTCAGGCACGAAAACATCCGGAGACGCCGGGACGGTCACTCTTCGGGTAGGTACCCTGCTGCTGGACGCCGAGCGGCGAGATTTCACCTTCGTGACGTCCGAAACTCTGGGTGAGGGAAACGCCGGCGGCGTGATCATCGACGCGAAGTCGGTGATTGTGCGCAACGGGGCGGGGATCTCATCCGACACGTTCAGCGACGGCAACGCCGGTACCATCGCCATTCGCACTGATGGCCTGATCGTTCAGGACGGTGGGTTCATATCCTCCGACAGCACGGGCGCAGGCGACGCTGGCGGCGTGTTCATCAATGCCGGAACGCTCATGGTTCTCGGGAACGGTTTTGACAACACCTTCATCAGTTCCGACAGTCTGGGCACAGGAGATGCCGGTGAGGTGAGGATCGAAGCAAAGACGGTTTCGATCGAGCAGGCCGGTTTCATCTCCTCTGACACCTATACCCTCGGCGATGCCGGCGACATTTCGATCAAGGCCGAGACCTTGGTGCTTAAGGACTTCGGCAATATCCGTTCGCGGACCCTCAGCAACGGAGCGGCAGGGGACATCCTCATTTCGGGCGGCTCCGTGACGCTCTCGACCGGCGGCACGATCTCGTCGGAGGCAACCGATACGTCCCTCGGCGATGCCGGATCTGTTGGCATATCCGCTGATAGTCTGACGCTGATGGGTGCCAGGGCGCTGATCTCCACGGCCAGCCAAGGCGAAGGCGATGCCGGAGAGGTCGATGTTCGGGTTAAACACCTGACCCTGGACGGCGGTGTCGTCAGCTCATCATCCGAGCGCGGAAGTCGGGGCGGTTCAGGAACACTCAACATCGCCGCCGAGACACTCTCGGTGCGAAACGGCGGGGTGATCACCACGGTTTCCAATAATCCTCGGCCGGCGGGCCAGATCCAGATCGCAGCTGGATTGCTGTCTCTCGACGGCGCGCGCTCTCTGATCTCCAGCGAGAACCTGGCGGGCAACACCGCTCTGGGCAATCCACGGGGTCAGGTCGGTGATGCCGGATCGGTTCTCATCACAGCCGACGGCCTGACCGTCTCCAACGGCGGGCGGATCACCACCAACGCCTTTGCCGGTGCCGCTGGCGAGATCACGATCACCATCGACCGTCCGGGCCTGCTGGTCCTGAAGGGCGAGTTGGTTCCGGGCACTATCCAGACATCCTCCGGCGCCGGGACCGGCGGCAAGATCACCATCTCTGATCCCTTGGCGATCATTTCCAACGGCGGCGCGATCCTGGCGTTGGGCCAGCAGCGCGGCGCCAACGTCACCCTTCAAAGCCGCTACTTCATCAACTCCTCCGATCGCCTCAATACGGTGGCAGTGGATGGCGAGTTCCGGCTGGAGACCGGGATCTATGATGTCAGCAGTGGCATCGTGACCCGCGACGTGTCGGTGCTTGACGCCTCAAAGGTGCTGCGCGGCCAGTGCCCGGCTGCGCGTTCCTCAGGCGCGGTGAGCCAATTGATCACGCGGCCGGTCGGGCCCTATGTGCAAGCCTCCGGGTTCGCTGTATCGGCGTCCGCCGGGCCTCAGGCCGGGGTTTGCCAGTGAGGGGGTCGGGGCTGCGCAGACTTGCGGCACTTTTGATCGGCGGTGCTTTGACGTTTGTAACGTCGGCTGAAGCCCAGACTGCCGCCTCCGATGCTACCCAGGGCCGAACGGGTCCGGGCGCGGGCTCGACACCTGCGCCGGCCTATGCGCAGCCGCCGTCAGGTTTCCCCCAGTCCACCGACACCAGAAGGGTCGACGGCCCGCAACCGGCTGACACCACCCGGTTGTCTGAAATTCGGGTCACGGGCGAAGGCGTTGCCGGACCCGCAAAGCCACCAGAGGGCTGGCGCCCGGCCGGTGAGCCCGGTGCCAGCTTTCAGCTGGAGCATCAGACAGGTCAGCCGCTGGACGCCGTCTGGGTGCGCCGACAGTTCGACCTGAACGGCCTCCCCGGCGCCGACGCCAGCGTCGGTCGCGCGCTTGCTCTGATCCAGACTATCAATCGGGCCTACCTCAGTGCAGGCTTTATCAATTCCGGCGTGGTCGTTCGGCCCTCGCAAAGCACCGGTGTCCTTGAGCTGCAGATCATCTATGGCGGACTTGTCGCCCCAGGGGCTGGAGATCCAGCTATCAGCGTCGTTTGGACCGGTCGTGGTGCCAAGGGCCTGACGCCAAATTATGTCATCAACCGGATGCCGGCGGCCCAGCGCCAGCCGCTGAACGCCCTTGAGCTGGAACGCGACTTCCGGCGGCTGGCCGAAGATCCCGCCATTCGCACCATCAACGCCGACCTGCGCCCCGGCACCCGCCCCGGTGAGGCCAGCCTGGCGCTGAGCGTTCTGCCTCAGGATCGGTTCGACCTCTATGTGAGCGCTGCCAACAACCGCTCGCCCGCCGTGGGCGGCGAGCGCCTCGCCGCAGGCGGCTATGTGCGCAACTTGTTGGGTGCCGGCGACCTGTTCAGCGGCGAGGTTGGCGTCACCGACGGTGTGAACGACGCTTCGCTCAGCTACGCGCGTCCCCTTCTGTCCCCTCGCACGACGCTCTCGATACGTGGCTCCCTAAACCAGGCAGTGGTCGTCGACTCCCTGTTGGAGCCGCTCGGCATCGAAGCCCGTGATCGTTACGTCGAGGCCGGACTGACCCACAAGCTGATGGATGCGCCGCTGCTGCCGCGCGCTCAGGGCGGCTGGTCGTCGGCGCGGACACTGTCCGTGGGTGGTGGCGTCGTCTGGCGGACATCCAAGGCGTTCCTGTTGGGCGAACCCTTCTCCTTTGCACCGGGCGCTGTAGATGGGCGATCAGACTACACAGCGCTCCGACTGGTCGGCGACTACCTGGTTCGAAACGTCGATCGGGTGTTCGCGGTGTCCCTGACCGGGACGCTGGGTGTGAGCGGAACCCGCTCCGACATCGCCGGTGCCCAATCGCCCAGCCGGAACTTCCAGGCTGTTCTGGCTCAGGTGAACTATGCCCGCCGGCTGTCAGACAACGGCCTTGAGCTTCGCGCCCGCGTTTCCGGCCAGTGGTCCGGCAGCCTGCTGTATTCCGGCGAGCGGTTCTCGGCAGGCGGTGCAACAACAGTGCGGGGATATCGGGAGAATTCTCTGCTGGCTGATCAGGGGGTCGTCGGATCGCTGGAGCTGGTCCAGCCCCTTCAGCTTTCCGGCAGGCGCGGCGGCGCGCGCGCGTTCGACTGGGGTGCCCTCGCCGTCTCAGCCTTCGCCGACGGTGCGGCGATGCGCAACCACGATGCGCCCCAACCTCAACACTCCATCTACAGCGTCGGCGCGGCCCTGTCCTGGACCCCGGTTGATGCCCTGTCGGCGCAGGTCACCTATGGCCACGCCCTCAGGAGCATCGAGCCGCCCGGCATGAAGGATATTCAGGATCAAGGCCTGCATGTCCGCATGACGGTCTTCCCATTGCGGTTGTTCCGATAGTCGAAAGAGTTCGGGTTCACCTGGTCAGAGCGTAACGTGTCCGTTGATCGACGCCATCCGACGCGACCACCCTCAACCCTGGGACCTCGACTTCAGCCGTGCGACGATCCAAGGCGCAAGCGCCGTCGCCAGCAATCCGAGCGGCATGATGTTGCCTTTCGACAGGTCATAGCCTTCGGCGACCTCACGCAGGCTTATCCCGAGGATGCGGCCAAGGCCGAATTCAAAGGCCAGGGTGAGAACAACCCAGAACAAGCCCAGGCCCAGCAAGGCCCCCGTTCCACGCACCGCCATCCATCGGCTTGAAGCCCAGGTCACCGCGAATACAATCAGCACGGCGACAATCACCGATATCTGCCGCACGGCGAAGGCTGTGTCGGGGTCCAGCAACGTCCGACGAAGGGCCCCGTGTACGCTCTCAGCCGCTATGATCAGGACCCAGGCCAGGAAGGCCCGGATCACGACAGCGGCGCCATCGCCAAAAATCATTCAGCCCATCCATCGATGATCGCGACGTTCAGTCATGGTAACTGCCCCTGCGGTCCTCGGATTTGACCGGGGTCAAGGCCGACGGGGCGGGACTGGCAGACGATGCCGGCAAAGCTCAGGAGACTGTCATGACCCCGTTTCTCACCTTGGTGCTCGCCGGATACGCGGTTTTTGTCGTCGCCCTGGCCGTCGGCCAGATCCAGTGCGCCATGGCTTCGGCCAAACCCGGCTCGCATACCGACCTTTGATCTCAGGCCCGAATCGCGGCGCGAATGGCAAGGATCATGGCGTCGCCGAACAGCGGCTTCTCGAGGATCGGCACGCCGGCTGTTAGAGCTGCTGACCGAAGCGCCCGGTCGGGGTGGCTGGTCATCAGGATGGCCGGCAGGGTCACCTTACGGTCCCTGAGCATTTGCAACGCATCAAGCCCGGACATGCCAGGAAGCCGCTCATCGATCAGCAGGCAGGCACCCGTGGATGGCAGAGCCTGCAACAACAGGGCTTCTCCCGATCCACAACACTCTACACCAAACCCCTCAAGTTCCAGAGTAAAGGCCAGAGCAGCCCGCACAGCCGCGTCGTCTTCAACAATGACAACCTTCGGCAATCCGGGAGATACGGACGACGTCATGGACCGAGTTTGCCGCGAGGCCTCGCCACCGGCATTGACAGAGCTCAATTGGCCTAGAATCCCGCAAGCATAGCGATCCGGACCAATTCGGACAGGCTGTGCGCGCCCGTCTTGCTCATCACGTTGGCCCGATAGACCTCGACTGTGCGCGGGCTGATGCCAAGCTCGAACGCGATAACCTTATTGAGTTTTCCAGCCAGAACGCCTTGCAGCACCTCGCGCTCGCGGCCGGACAGAGTGGCCAGTATCTGTTCAAAGCCTTCCCGTTCAGAACGCCGCCGGGCCGCCTTGACCTGCAGATCCAGCGCCGAGTGGATTGCAGCAATCAGCGCCGTGTCATCGAAGGGCTTCTCAAGGAAGTCCGCCACACCGGCGCGCATGGCCTCAACCGCAAGCGGAACGTCGGCGTGGCCGGTGATGACAATCACCGGCAAGGTAACTCCCATGACTTTAAGTCGATTGACCAGATCCAGACCGCTCATGCCGGGCATCCGCACGTCCGTAACGATGCAGCCTTCGTGAAGGTCCGGGACAGCGTCCAGAAAGGCCAGAGCCGAGTCATAGGTACGAGCCGGCAGGGCCGCCATTTCCAGAAGGAAGGCGAGCGAAATGCGCACCGCCTCGTCATCGTCGATTACATGGACCAGCGCCTCAGGCATCGTTGACCAGATCCTCGGGGTTGGCGGCCGGCAGCGTGAACCGGAAGGTGGTGCCGCCGGACGGTGAGGTCTCGACCCAGATCCGACCGCCGTGCGCCTCTACAATGGTCCTCGAAATGGACAATCCGACACCCATGCCCTGGGCCTTGGTAGTCATGAACGGCTGGAACAGCTGGTCGGCGATCTCGCTCGAAATTCCTGGGCCGGTGTCACTGACAAACACCTCGACCATCCGGTCAGCGGCGGTAACGGCGCCCACCGCCAGGTCGCGGCGGGTCGCGTCTTCCATGGCCTCAATTGCATTGCGGATCAGGTTCAGGACAACCTGCTGGATCTGGACCTTGTCCGCCAACACCTTATCGACCGTCGGGTCGATCCGGAAGGACAGTCTGACCCCCTTGTCGCTGGCCCCGATCATGGCCAGCGCTCCGGCTTCCTCAAGCAGTCGCGGCAGGCTTTCAACGCTCCGATCAGCCTCACCCTTCGCGAGGAAGTCGCGCAGCCGCCGGATAATCTGGCCAGCCCGCAGCGCCTGATCCCCGGCCTGGCCGATCATGTCACGCAGCCGCGCCTGGTCTACCGGTTCCCGATCCAGCAGCCGCAGACATCCCTTCATGAAATTCGCCGCCGCCGTGAGCGGTTGGTTGAGTTCATGGGCCAGCGCCGAGGCCATTTCCCCAAGCGCCGTGATGCGTCCAACATGGATGAGTTCACCTTGCAGATCCTGCAAACGTCGCTCGGTGATCTGTCGCTCGGTAAGGTCGCGGACAAACCCGGTGAAGTATCGTCGGTCAGCCGAGTGCATCTCGCCAACGGACAATTCCATGGGAAACGTGGTGCCGTCCCTGCGTTCTCCGACGACAATCCGCCCGATGCCAATGATCCGACGCTCGCCTGTCGTCATGTACCGACCAAGATAACCGTCGTGGGCGTCGCGGTATGGACTTGGCATCAACAGGCTGACATTGCGGCCGACAACATCTTCCGGTGCCCAGCCGAACTGGCGTTCCGCCGCTTTGCTGAAGGACTGGATAGTCCCATGTTCGTCGATGACGATCATGGCGTCCGGCACGGTGGCCAGGATAGATTGCAGGTGGGCCTCCCTCGCTTCGAGATCCGCAACCACCCGTCGCGCATTATGTGCGCTGCGCAGCATGCGAGCGCCCACCAGCCCCATAGCGAGGCTCAGGCCCCCAAACAGCACAGTTTGCACCAGAATCTGCGGGTCCGCAGCGGGCGAGAGTCCGGAGAGCCCGACGGCCGCGGCCAACGACAGGGCTGCGGCCAGCAGCGCAGGCGCGAGGCCACCTGCCGTCGCGCTGGCCAGCAGTGCAGGCACAAACAGCAGTAGCCCCAGATCGTCGTGAAAGATCGGCTTCAGCCCAACACTCACGGCCGCGCATAGGCCCGTCGACAGAAGCGCCACGGCAAACCCCAAGGTCAGCCGGTTGTCGCCTGCCGTGGCCGGAGGAGCGCCGGGTGCAATCTGCATCGGCAAAGCGTTAGGACCAACGCGGGACGATGGCAACGCGTGCGCCTAGGTAGAGGCCCGGAGGTGAAGGCGGCGGCGCTTGCGGGCATCCTGCTGACACCGTCCCACACCTAGCCGGAACAGGCCCGATGCGTAGATTGATGATGGCTTTTTCAGTCGTGAGCCTGACGGCTTGCACGTCCATGCCCATGACATCCGGAACGCGGGCGTTCAGCCCTGCGGCGGATCGCGGTCTGGCCTTCGCGCAACAGCGATGTTCAGGTTGCCACATGGTGGGGCTTGATGAAACGTCGGCCACCGAGGCACCTCGATTCCGCGACCTCCAGATTCGCTATACCAGTCTGTCGCTGGAAAGGCGGTTCCGGGAAATCACCCGGCACGGGACCGGCGAGATGCCGCCGGTGGCCTTTTCGAGCTCCGATGGCGAGGATTTGATCGCCTATTTCGAGACCCTGGACCGGCGCTTCTGAAGGCCACCGGGCGCCACAGATCGCGACGCCCGGTCACACCTCAATGGCTTAACAGGACAAAACACTCCGGTCGGTGCAGCAGGTCGTCGGTCACGCCGCCGAAGGCCCATTCCGAGGTCCGGTTGTGGCCATAGGCACCGGCGACAATCAGATCAGCCTGGTTGGCGGCAGCAACCCGCTCCAGCTCCATCGTCACCGCACCCGATGGCGCCGTGGTGACGCTCGACCGCGCCTCGACGCCATGGCGCTTCAGGGCGGCGACCACGTCGTCGATCTGATGCGTCGCCGTCGAGACCTCTGCCTCGTCGCAGACGGCCAGCACGATCACCTCTTCGGCGGCCATCAGAAACGGCATGGCATCGGCGACAGCCCGGCGGGCCTCACGCGTATCCTTCCAGGCCACGACAACCGCCTTGCCGTGCAGGTGCGCGGCACCATCCGGTACCATCAGCACAGGGCGGCCCGAGGTCATGACCACATCGGCGGGGTCGGCGGTGCGCGACCGCCCACCCTTGCCCTTCGGGCTCATGACGATGACGTCTGCGGCGCGCGCCGCGTGCGCCAGGGCGCGGGCGGGATTGTCCTCAACGGACCGCCATTCGACATCGGCCCCGGCAGAATCCCGGCGAAATGCTGTTTCGGCATTCTTCAAACTGGTGACGATCTGCTCCTGAACCAGCGTCACCCACTCTGCGGCCGCATAGCCGAAGAAGGGGTCCACCGTGAGGACGGGTTCAAAGGCCTCTGCGCCGAGGCCGATCAGCCGTGCGCCGTGATCGCGCGCCAGCCGGGCGGCGACTTCTACCCGGTGGGTCGAGGCCGCGCCGGGCTCGGCATGAACCAGAAAGCTGAAAAGGGCATTGGCGGGCGTGGTTGCCTTGGCGGCGGTTCGTTCCTGCGTCCGGGACATCGATAGCTCCATATCTGTCTTTGCGACCGCCGTAGGGCCCGCGGTCGCGCGGGCTGCCTTCAGATCAGGCGGCGAGGTCTTCGAGGGCGTCCCATCGGGTCACGCGAAACCGCCGGAGTTCGGGAAACTCGACGATGGCATCGCCCTGCAGCCGGGTCAGCGTCCGCGACACCGTTTCGATGGTCAGGCCCAGATAGTCGGCCATATCCTGTCGCCCCATCGGCAGCTGGACGTTGTTGTCGTTCTGTTGCTGGGCCAGGCTCATCAGAAAGCCAGCGACCTTCTCGCGAGCGCTCTTGCGTCCCAGCAGCAGCACATGATCCTGGGCGCGCTGCAATTCCCGGCGGGTCGCCTCCAGCACTGCGCGATCCAGCTCGCGATCACCAGCCAGCGCCCTGACCAACGAGCGGCGCACGGCCAGAACGTTGCATTCCGTCAGCGCCTCGGCGGAGAACTGGTGATCCGGACCGGGCTCCAGCCCGAACAGCTCACCCGGATAGTAGAAATTGCCGACCTGCCGGCGACCGTCACAGGTCAACCGCATCGTGCGCACCACACCATCGACCACACGATAGAGGAACTCGACCTCGTCCTCCTGAGCGTAGATCTCGGTATCCTTGGCCACGGCCAGGCGTGTGCCAAGGCGGTCCAGGACGTTGGAGAGCGCTTCTGATGGCGGCGCAGTGTCGGAGTCGTCCACAGAGTATGCCAAGGTCATCGCCAGCTCCTTTGCTGATGATCCCAGACTATCCGTCCAGCGTCCGTTCAGACATTTCGGAGCACCCCCTAAGTAGCGACACGGAGGTTGCGGTTCGGCGGGATTTGTTGCGTGTCGTTCTGCGGTCCCCGGGATCGCGCGATGGTCGCGCGACCCAAATTGACCAGACCCCGTTGCCCGGAGCGATCCGATGTTAAGCGTCGGCCAGCTGATCCCGTTCTTGCTGGCGGTGGCTTTGATCGAGCTGACACCCGGCCCGAACGTGGGGTATCTGGCGGTGGTTGCCAGCCAGTCCGGTCGAACCGCCGGGATGGCGACGGTGGCGGGAATTACCCTGGGTCTGACCCTCTACCTCCTGGCGTCGGTCTTCGGTCTGTCCGAGGCAGCGATGCGGTGGCCCTGGATTTACCAGACCCTGCGATGGGCTGGCGTCGCTTATCTATTGTGGCTGGCCGTCGACACCTGGTTCGGGGCGTCGCCAGAGGCATCGCCACCGCCGGACCACCGCAGCCTCTTCCTGCGGGGCCTGCTCAACAACCTGTTGAATCCCAAGGCGGCTGTATTCTACGTCGCGCTGCTGCCCGGGTTCATTCGCCCGCAAGACGGCCGGCCGCTGGTTCAGGCCCTTATCCTTGGGTCCATCCACATCACGATCAGCGTGCTCATCCACACAACGATTGTATTGACCGCGTCGCACGCCCGGTCGGTGCTGAAATCCGACACCGGCAAAAGCCCGGTCTTGCTGCAGCACGCCTTCGCCGTTGGACTGGCCGCGATTGCGCTATGGCTGGCAATATCGACGCCTGACGCGGCACCCGGTCCATCAAGCGGTCCGAGATAGATATCCCCGCGCCTGACCACCGAAATCGCCCCAACACGTGAGGCAGAAAGGTTCCTGGTGGAGCCGAGCGGAATCGAACCGCTGACCTCCTCATTGCGAACGAGGCGCTCTACCATCTGAGCTACGGCCCCAGGAAGCGGCGGAATAAGGCGATTGCAGGCCCTCCTGTCAAGCAGCCGTTGGAATACCTATCTCCAGCCCCCGCCTTGTCAGGGCGCAAAACGCCGGTAGAACCCACAGAATGACCAGCTTTATCTTCGCCGTGATCAGCGGAATCCTGAGCCTCCTGGTGTTTGCGATCATCGCCAACGCGATCCTGTCGTGGCTGGTTGTCTTCAATGTCATCAATATCCGCCATCCGGTGGCACAGGCCATTGTGCGGACACTGGATGCCATTACGCGGCCTGTGCTGGCGCCTTTCCAGCGGTTCATTCCGTCCCTGGGCGGCGTGGACATCTCACCGGTGGTGGCGATCATCGTCATCCAGGCGGCCAGCCGATACCTGTTGCCCTGGTTGCTGCGCCCGCTGCAGGCGCTGATCGGCTAAGCATTGACGACGACGTTTCTTTTTCGCCTACAGGAACCATTTGGACACCAAATAGTTGCATTACTGATCGTACCGGTGGCTGCCCGTCGCCGCAGGATGGTCACTTGATCGGTCCGGTTCCGGGCGCTGACCCCTTGCCAGGGATCGGACCGATCCTCCCCTTCAAACGATATCCACCAGCGGGGACCCGCGTTAGACTGGTCCCCGACATGTCTGAACGCGCCCAACTTTCCCGACTGATCGCTGATGCCCGCCGCATCGTGGTGTTCACAGGTGCTGGCATCTCCACTGAAAGTGGCATTCCGGATTTCCGCAGCCCCGGTGGCGTCTGGAGCAAGATGAAGCCCATCCAGTTCCAGGATTTCGTGGCCCATGAGGATCGTCGTCGCGAGGCATGGGAGCGGACTTTTGGCGGTATCGCTGGCTGGGTCGGTCGTGAGCCGAATTCGGGCCATATGGCCGTCGCACGCCTGGTCGCTCAGGGTAGAGCCAGCGCGGTGATCACCCAGAACGTCGACAACCTGCACCAGACCTCGGGCATACCTGCCGATCGCGTGATCGAACTGCACGGCAACGCCAGCTACGCAACCTGTCTGGAATGCGGCGAACGCCACGAACTGGACGTCCTGAAGACACTCTATCAGGCCACCGGCGACCTGCCCGCGTGCCGCCTCTGCGACGGCATCGTCAAGACGGCGACCATCTCGTTCGGACAGGCGATGCCGCTCGGGCCAATGGCCCGGGCCGAGGCCGAAACCAAAGCCTGCGACCTCTTCCTGGTTCTGGGCTCGTCACTGGTGGTCTATCCAGCGGCCGGCTTCCCGGTGATGGCCAAGCGCAACGGTGCCATGCTGGCCATCGTCAACCGCGAGGAAACCGAGCTCGACGCCTATGCTGACCTGGTGCTGCACGATGAAATCGGCCCGGTGATGAGTGCTGTGGCACCCGCCAATTAATTTCATAGCGCCTGCAATTGGTCACACCCGCGCCCTGATGTTTGAGCTATGCGCTGGCCAGCATTTTCGGAGCGCTTCGTGATCAGACCCCTCCTCGTGACGACCCTGGTTGCCCTGACCATCGCAGGCTGCGGCAAGTCCGGCGGGGCATCGACGTCCGCAGACCCGTATTCGGGCCTGGACGCCGAGTTCCTGAGCTGGCGCGCCGGGATCGAGGCCACCCATCCGGGCTGCAAGTTCAAGGTCGACAAGAAGGGTTGCGAGGCCTTTCAGGTCACGTGCAAGGCCCAACAGGAAATCACCCCCAGCGAAGCCGCCAGCGGCATCACCGCCCAGATCGTGGCGGCCATGACCTTCATGGGGCGCGGCCCTGACGGCTCCAGCGACAATCCGGGTTCGTCATTTGCGGTCTTTTCAAAGACCGGGGGCAACTGGTCCCGCGTGGAGACCTCGCCCGTAAATCTGAGCTCCTGCGCGCCGGCCTGACAGGCTGCGGCGAACGGTTCCGGTGGTGCCGCCTAGGTGACTCGAACACCTGACCCCCGCATTACGAATGCGGTGCTCTACCGGCTGAGCTAAGGCGGCTCCTGTCCGGGGACGCGGGCTTGTACCCGCCCCGGCTCGATTTGCAAAGTCTCAGGGGATCACGCCCATCTGGTCGCGCCAGAACGAGCTGATGGTCTCGACAAATCCGGCGTGCGTCCATCGGCCGGCGGTCGCGGCCGCAGAATGACGCATCAATGCCGCCGCCCCGCCAGCCTGGTCCGCCAGGGTCGCGGCCCGGATCAGGGCAAGGGCGGCGGCTTCGCAGTCGTCCTCGTCAACCCAGAACCCGTTCACCGGGCTGGTGTATTCCCTTGGGCCGATCCCGGTGAACCCGGCGATCAGGCACTCGCTGGCCATGGCCTCAAGGATTGTGATGCTGTGGGCCTCCATCTTTGCGAGACTCAGGAACAGTGAGGCACGACCCATGGTTGCGGCGGTCTGTACCTCCGTGGCCGTTTCCAGAACCTCCCACTGCCATGGCGCCGGGCCGGTGTAGAGGCGGGTGAATATATAGCGGATGGCCCGATACTCTTCCGGCCGTTTGCGTGGCGTGCAGGCGATCACCGGAAGTTTGGGTGCGGGCCTGAAAATTCGTTCGTCCGCAAATGCCGGCACCACAGAAATCGTTTCATAGTCAAAATAGCGGGCAATCAGCCCGGCGACGCCGGTGTTGCAGGCCATGAAGGTGCGGTATTTCGCCCGCTGATCCTCCGGAAGGCTGGCAAATCCATATCCGGCGAAGGCATAGGGATTCTGGCAGAAAACCACCTTGCGGTTCGGCAGGTCGGCACAATGTGCGAGCACGCCCGGCCCGTCCTCGGCGAGCACCAGGATGTCGTCGTCGGCGATCGGACGGGTCGCATCTTCCATGGCGGCGGTGTGATTGAACCAGGTCGGAGGCTCGATCCGGGCAGGGCTGCGCACCACGGCGTCGTAACCCAGCGCCTGCAGAGCTTCCACGTGCCGGAAAATGGTCTTGTTGCCGCCGGTGTTCGAGCCGGGGCGGGGCGCGATGTAGACAATCCTGCTCATGGCCTGACCTTACCCACAGTCGGTTTACTTGCGAGACCGGGGTCCAGTCATTCCAGGATCGTCGTAGTCCTCGTCGACCGGATAGAGCACCGGCTCGCTCAGGATCGGGCCGGAACCGGCGTAGGCGATCGGCAGGTCCGGCAGTTCCCGCAAAGTGCGCTCACGCCGCTCGTGACGGGGGTGAATGAGCTCGCCGCTCTCTGCAAATGTGATCGCCAACCGCGCCCAGTCCGAGGCATGATAGGCAAAGGCGCGGCCCTCGGGGTCCAGGTCGGACCAGTCCGGCTCTGGCGGCGCGTTCATGCCCTTCGCCAGCCAGACGCGCGCCTCGTCGACAGCCCCCGCAGCATAGGCCGCCCTTGCCATCAGTCCGGCAATCCGG
This sequence comes from Alphaproteobacteria bacterium, assembly GCA_031415215.1. Taxonomy (GTDB): domain Bacteria; phylum Pseudomonadota; class Alphaproteobacteria; order Caulobacterales; family Caulobacteraceae; genus Phenylobacterium. The sequence continues at coordinate 19,607 of JANORH010000351.1, forward strand.
GCAGTGACCGGTTCGCCTTCCAGCGCGCGCGCCGCCGCCCTGGCGGCCGGTGCATCCCCTATGATCAAAGCCTGTTCGACGTAGAGAAACAGGCTCTCGCGATGGGCCGGGTTCACCGCCGCCAGCTGCCCCACCCGGTTCGCCCGCTCGCGCGGGGTCTCGTCCGTGCGCAGGTCCCGATAGGCCAGCCAGAGCGCCGGGTGCGGCCCGACGCGCCATGCACTTTCGAGCGCAGCGGCGGCCCGTCCCATCTTGTTGTCCTGCACGAGCAGTCGGGCAGCCATGACGACGCCTGGCGCGAAACCGGGCTGCAGCTTGGCAGCTTCCAGCGCGTGGTCCTTGGCAAGGTTGCGGGCCCGGGGCTCAGGCGCATGTTCCAGTTGGGCCGCAGAGGCAGCCAACAAGGCCGCCCGGGCCCGATCAGCGACCACCGGAGGCACGATCTTGCGTTCCAGAGCGCTCTTGACCAGCTCCAGGCCGCCATCCCAGTCACCGGCCTCCAGCTTCGATTCCAGAATCGCCCGCCAGGCCCATCGCGCCGTGCGCTTCTCGCCATACGCTTCCTGGGCGTGCCGCAGCGCCGTCTCTCTCGCGCCCTGGCTGATCGCCAGTTGCATCAGCCCCTTGTGGCCGGCCAGGCGCATCTCCGGAAAACCCAGCATGGCGGTATAGGCGGCGCGAGCCTGAGCCACGTCGCCGGCGGCCTCTGCCGCCTGGGCCGCCAGCACCCGGACCAGGGCTGGCGCGTCCGACACCGCCTCGCTGGCCTTTTTGGATTGCCGCAAGGCTTCTGACCCGTCGCCGGCCGCAACAGCCAGGAATCCTCGCGCCAGAATGTCGTTCGCCTGCCGTCGCCGCGCGTCGGCGCGGGCCCGTTCAGCGCGTCGCGGTGCCTCGAGGATCCAGAGGATCGTCCGCCAGATCATGGCGACGGTCAGGCCGAACGAGAGCGCTATAAGGATCGCGGCCGCGGCTGTCATGTCTGCCCGCCAGCCCAGCCAGGTCACGCTCGCCTGTCCAGGTTCGCCGGCCAGCGTCAAACCGCCGACGACCGCAGCGACCAGCAGGATCAGGACCACCGATGCCCGGATCATGGCGTGACCTTGGTTACTGACCCGGAGACCAGGGCCAGATCGCGGACGGCGCGCAGCCGCAGCGCCGCCACGTCACGATCGATCCCGGCTCGACGCGCGGCACCTTCGCGCCAACTCGCCAGGGCCGCCCGGCCCTTGGCGGGCAACCGGTCGAGCAGCACCAGAGCGGCGACAACCTCACCCTCCTGCAGCGCCAGTTCCGCGCGGGCCACCAAAGCATCCGGACCATCACCCTCGACATCGTCGACCTGCCGGATCGTCACGATCTTGCCCGCCGCATAGGCGATCCGCGCGCCCAGTCCGGCATCTTGCGGCGGCTTGCGGGACCGGCTGGCAGCCTTGGCAGCGAGGGTCTCGAAACTGATCGCCAGCGCGCCCCGGCTTGGCGCACCGGTTTCGGCCAGCCGCGACAGTCCTGCCAATTCCGGCAACGTCGGAGCCGCGTTGCGCAAGGCCTCGTATTCTTCGACAAACGGCATTGAGCCCTGTGAGGCATCAATCAGGGCGACGGCGGCCAGGGCTGCTGTGGCGGCTTCGGTGGAGCGGGCACCCTGACCCTCCAGAACCGCAATCCTGGCCTTGAGTTGCCCCACCTCATCCAGAGTAACGCGGGGTGGTTCTGCGTTGGCGGGATAGAGCGGCGACAGCGCTGTCACGGGCCTCATCGCGGGTTCAGGTATCACAGGCGCGACCGCCGCGGGTCTGGCCGACATCAACTGCGGCCCCAGCAGCGTCACCGCCACACCGGCCATCACACAGATCAGCCCGAACGCCACCATTACCCAGAAGCCGACGCCCAACAGAGGCTTTGGCCGGTACACGCCAGGATCTCGCGGCAGGTCAGGCTCGGGCGTGCTCATGATCACCTGTCGATCAGGTTAAGCAGGGCGGCTTCCAGTGGAAAGGGCGGGAACGCCCGCCCGGCCATGTGTGTCCGGCTCAGCGGCTTCAGCACCGCCTTCGACAGACTCAAGGCACGCATATGCGGCGCGGGGTAGGCCTTGAGAAAGGTCGCCAGCACCTGGGCGGCACGTTCGGAGTGCAACAGAACCGCTTCGCAGCGCCCCACCATCTCGGCGGCTTCCGGCGTCAGGTCAGCCGGCACCGTTTCGTACAGCGTTAGCCGACGGGATTCGACGCGGTGTTTTTCCAGGGCGCCCGAGAGGTCGCCAGCCAGCTCCAGCGCGCCGGGATGCAGGATCGCGCCCCGAAGTTCGTTGCGACGCACCGCAATGCCTTCCGCCAACGCCAGGACATCGCCATCAGCCGACAGCACGGACTTGAAACCCGCCTTGCGGGCGGCCTGGGCGGTGGCGGCCCCGACCGCGAACACCTTCAGGCCCCGCTCCCCGCTTTTGTCGGCAAAGGCACGGACCCCGTTGGCGCTGGTGAAAGCCAACGCGGCGACACCCCGAAGATCTACCTCCACGTCCGGCAGCACCTGAACCTCGAGCAAAGGCACAACTACGGCGTCGTGGCCCATCGCTCGCACGCGTTCGGCTGTGACGTCTGCGGCCGGTTGCGCCCGGGTGATCCAGATTTTCAGTCTACGTTTGGTCATCGGACGTACTGTTATCCGACCGCGCGGCAGTTCGCCAACGGCCATGCTTGCAACAAAGGTCCAATCGCGCTTTACGGCGGGTCAGAGCACGATATCGTCGCCGGCCTCGTCCTTGATCGCCTGGCCCAGCGACAGGCCCAGATCATGGGCCGAGGCGAGCCGGTCAGACAGCCGTGTGATCTCCGAAGCACCCGCGTGGCGGAACCGCAGGGTCCCCCCCGGCGACAGGGCCTCGACGATCAGGTTGAGGCTGCCGCCCTCCAGCCAGGCGTGCGCACCGACCGGTGTGCGGCACGAGCCTTCCAACGCAATCAGAGCGCCGCGCTCGGCGGTGACACAGATCGTCGTGGGCTCACAGCGCAGGGCCTGAACCCATGGCAGGTCACGATCAGCCTCGCGGGTCTCGATCGCCAAGGCGCCTTGCCCCGGCGCAGGCGGCGCGTCCTTTGGATCAATCAGGCTCTTTGGCAGGTCGCCAAGGCCAAGACGACGCAGGCCGGAATAGGCCAGAAGGATGGCGTCAGCATCACCGGCCGCAAGTTTTGCCAGTCGCGTGTCGACATTGCCGCGCAGCATCTGAACCTTGAGATCAGGGCGGCGGTAGAGGCACTGGGCCTGACGTCTCAGGCTGGCGGTGCCCAGGGTGGCGCCGTCGGGCAGGTCGGACAGCGTCAGCGGCCCACGGCTCAAAAAGGCGTCGCGTGGATCCTCGCGCTCAGGGATGGCGGCAATGCAAAGGCCTTCGGGTAGCACCGAGGGCACATCCTTCATCGAGTGGATCGCGCAATCGATGCGCCCATCGCTCAGGGCCTCCTCGATCTCCTTGGTGAACAGGCCTTTGCCGCCGATTTCCAGCAGGCGGCGGTCCTGAATGCGGTCGCCGGAAGTGGTGATGACGATCAGCGGCGCCACACGCTCCACGTCGGCGGCGTCTTGGGGGTCAGCCCCCAGCAACGCAGCAATACGGCGCTGCATATGGCCGGCCTGGGCGAGACTCAGCTTCGAGCCCCGGGCGCCGATGCGGACTGGCGGTTGCGTGGGCACGGTCGGCGGTCTACCTCGGACAGGAAAAGCGTCAGGCCTGCTACATCAGCAGGCCACCCCCGGCAACAGATGACCCCCATTCAGACCGTCCTCGGCATTGAAACCAGCTGTGACGAAACGGCCGCCGCAGTCGTGCGTTGCCATGCCGACGGTCGGGTCGAGGTCTTGTCCTCGGTGATCGCCAGCCAGATCGCGGCGCACGCACCCTATGGCGGCGTGGTGCCTGAAATCGCCGCCCGCGCCCATGTCGAGAGCATCGATGCCATTGCCGGGGCGGCCTTGAGCGAGGCGGGTGTCGACTACGGCGACCTCACAGGCGTCGCGGCGACCGCAGGGCCGGGTCTGGTCGGCGGGGTAATGGTCGGCCTGTCGTTCGGCAAAGCCGTGGCTCTGGCGCGGAACCTGCCACTGGTAGCGGTGAACCATCTTGAGGGTCACGCGGTCTCGGCGCGGCTGGGTGCGGATATCGCCTATCCATTCCTGTTGCTGTTGGTCTCCGGCGGGCATTGCCAACTTCTGAGCGTCGAAGGCGTCGGGGCCTGTCATCGGCTGGGATCGACGCTGGATGACGCTGCTGGCGAGGCTTTTGACAAGATCGCCAAGGCCATGGGCTTGCCCTATCCCGGCGGCCCGGCTCTGGAGGCCCTGGCCGAGGGCGGCGACCCCGGTCAGTTCACGCTGCCGCGCATGTTGTTAGGTCGCAAGGACTGTGATTTTTCCTTCTCGGGCCTCAAGACCGCCGCCGCGCGTCTGGCTGAAGGGGTGACGGGCGAGGCTGCGCGCCGGGACCTGGCCGCATGCGTACAGGCTGCCATCGCGACGCAACTGGCCGAAAAGAGTGACCGGGCTATGCAGGCCTATGCCGCGAGCCATCACGGCGAAGGGTTGCGGTTTGTGGTCGCCGGCGGGGTCGCCGCGAACCGCGCGGTGCGCGAGCGTCTGCGCGCGACGGCCCTCGCCAACGGCTTCAGCTTCGACGCCCCGCCTTTGGCCTACTGCACGGACAATGCCGCCATGATCGCGCTGGCCGGAGCCGAACGCCTTTCGTTGGGACTTTCGGATAGCCTGGATGCCGTGGCCCGACCGCGATGGCCGCTGGACGCCCGCGCAGCGGCGTCGCACCCTAGCCATCCTCCAGGGCGCAAGGGGGCCAAGGCATGAGGCGGGTCGGCGTTATCGGCGGCGGGGCGTGGGGCACGGCTCTGGCTCAGGTCTGCGCCCGCGCGGGTCGCGAAGTGACCCTCTGGGCGCGGGAACCCGAGGTGGTGGAAAGCATCAACACCCAGCATGAGAACGCGGTCTTCCTGCCCGGCCTCCCGATCGAGCCGCTGATCCGCGCCACGGGGCGTCTGTCAGACCTGGCCGACAGCGACCTGGTGCTGGCCGTGCCGCCGGCCCAGCATATGCGTGCCACGCTGGAGGCCTTCGCCGCCAATGCCCGCCCGGGATTGCCGGTCTTGCTGTGTTCAAAGGGCGTCGAGCAGGGCTCTCTGAAACTGATGACCCAGGTCCTGGCCGAAACCCTGCCGGAGGCGGCACCTGCCGTGCTCTCCGGCCCCAGTTTTGCTGGTGAGGTGGCGCGCGGACTGCCGACCGCCGTTACCCTGGCCTGTGCCGACATCAGCCTGGCGGAGGAACTGGCCGAGACTATCGCCACGCCGACCTTCCGCCCCTATTTTGCCATCGACATGGTCGGCGCAGAGGCCGGGGGGGCCGTGAAGAACGTGCTGGCCATCGCGTGCGGGATCGTTGAGGGCCGTGGGCTGGGCCGGTCCGCCCATGCCGCCCTGATCACCCGAGGGTTTTCCGAGCTCTCCCGACTGGCAGTGGCCCTGGGCGGGGAGGCCGAGACCGTGGCGGGGCTGTGCGGATTGGGCGATCTTGTGCTGACCTGCTCCAGCCCTCAGTCGCGCAACATGAGCGTGGGCCTTGCGCTGGGTCGGGGCCAGACGCTCGGCGAGGCGCTGGCCGGAAAACTTTCGGTGGCCGAGGGGGTCGCTTCGGCTCCGGCAGTCCGCGACCTGGCGCGGAAACTGGGCATCGAGACCCCGATCTGCGAGGCGGTGGCCGCCATCCTGGCGGGTCAGGTCGACGTCGACGACGCCATTCGCGACCTGCTGTCACGCCCCTTGAGAGAGGAAAACTAGATGCCCACCTTTGTGTTGTTCTGCGTCGACAAGCCGGGATCTCTGGACCTGCGCATGGCCACCCGCGAGGCGCACCTGGCCTATATGCGCGACAAGGCGACGATGGTGAAGCTGGGCGGGCCCATGCTGGACGACAAGGGCGAGATGGCCGGGTCGCTGCTGATCGTCGAGGCACCCGACCGCGCCGCCGCTATCGAGCTCAACGTCCACGACCCCTACACCCTGGCAGGACTGTGGGAGCGGGTGGACGTCAAAGCGTTCAAGGCCACCCTTGGCCAACTTTGAGCCCAACAATCCTGCCCGACCGCCGGGCGGCGTCCGGCTCTGCAGCCTGAGCGAAATCACCGATCCGGGGGGCAAGAGCTTTCGGTTTCGGGACGGCTCGCGGATGTTTGCCGGTTTCGTCATCCGCCAGGGCGAGGTCGCGCGGGGGTTCGTCGACAGCTGTCCGCACGCCGGCTGGCCGTTGGCCCCGATGGACGACCGCTACCTGACACGCGACGCCCGGCACATCTTCTGCGCGGGCCACGGCGCGCTATTCAGCCTGGACGGCCATTGCGTCGCGGGCCCATGTGCGGGGGATGATCTGGCCGCCTGGCCCGTCGAGGTGCGGGGCGATGAGGTGTTTACGGCCTGAACCTACAGCTTTCGCAGGGCCGAACGCTTCGGGGGGCAGGTTACGCGCGTGTCCTGTGATCTGGGGAAACCACGGCCGCACGTAACCTGCCGAACCACCAGAGCTTGGGGGAGCTCGCCCTGGTGGACACCCATCTGATACGCGCGATGGCGACACCCGGATGATCGGCGGCCTTGCAGAACAGGTCTGCATAACCGCAGAATGGGCGAATGTTCGACTGGAATGACCTCAAGGCCTTTCTGGCGGTGGCGCGCGGCGGCTCGACCCTGGCGGCGTCCAGAGCGTTGGGTGTCAACCAGACCACTGTGGCCCGCCGCATCGAAAGCCTGGAACAGGACCTGGGTCTCAAGCTCTTTGAACGCGGCCAGACCGGCAGCCGCCACACCGATATCGGACACAGCCTGATCTCCGGCGCCGAAACCGTTGAGGCCGCTGCCAGCCGGTTCGCGAACCTGGCTGCGACGCAGGAGCGCGGCGTCTCTGGCGCATTGCGGCTGACCACCAATGAGCTGGTGGCCAACACTATGGTGATCCCGGCGCTGGGGGCGTTTCGGTTGGTGCATCCCGATGTGCAGGTGGACCTGCTGATCACCGACAAGGCGCTGGACCTCGAGGGCGGCGAAGTTGATCTGGCGATCCGTACCAGCCGGGCGCTGGTGGCCTCCGACCTGGTGGCCCGCAAGATCTGTGACCATCACATGGCACTCTATTGCAGCCGTGACTATGCCGCCCGCCGGGGTGTCCCGGCCTCCACCAACGACCTTGCGTCTCACGACCTCATCGATGTCGCCATGGAGATGGGCGAGGTTCCGGCCGTCAGCTGGATGATGCGCCACGCTGGCGGCAAGATGCCGATCACACGCTCCAACAGCATGGCCAGCCTGGTCTATGCGGTGAAGGCCGGCCTCGGGATCGGGGCGCTGCCCTGCACGATCGGCGACATCGACATCGAGATGTTGCGCTGTTCCGACGACATCGAAGAAGCGCGCGCCAGCTCCTGGCTCGTCACCCGTCGCGAGCTGAAGGACACGCCTCGTGTGCGCGCCTTCATCGACTTCATGGCACCCTACCTTCAGCAGGAAATCCGCAAGGTTGAGGAGCGTGGTCGTGCCCGGATCGCCGCCGACGCCGATATCGTGGTCCCGTTTTCGACACGTACCGGGTCATAGGGTCGGCTGCGGCGCCTGGGGTTTGCAGACGCACAGGATTGCAGCGCCCAGGAGTGCGGACGTCAATGAGCCAACCAAAATGCCGATCTTGGTGGCATCGATCAGCCCAGGGTCGCTGAACGCCAGATTGCCGATGAACAGGCTCATGGTGAAGCCGATGCCGCAGAGCATCGCGACGCCATAGAGCTGGCCCATTGAAGCGCCGCGGGGCATGTCCGCCCAACCCAGCCGAATGATTCCCCAAGCAGAAAGAAACACCCCCAACTGCTTGCCGACAAACAGGCCCAGCGCCACGCCGAGCGGGACGGGTTCAAGCGCCGATGTCGGACTGATACCCACGAGCGATAGACCCGCGTTGGCGAATCCGAACAGGGGCACGATCAGAAAGGCGACCGGTTTCTGGAGACCATGCTCCAGTCGATGCAATGGCGACCCCGCATCGTCTGGCGCGCCGGGACTCCGCCGCAGCGGGATCAGCATTGCCAGCGCGACACCGGCGAGCGTCGCGTGGACCCCCGATTCCAGCACACAATACCACAGCACCAGCCCGCCGATGATGTAGGGCCACAGCACAACGACTTTCAGGCGGTTGAGTGCGAAGAGTAGCGCCACCACTGTCCCCGCAGCGGCCAGGGCGGCCAGGTGCAACTGGGCAGTATAGAAGAGCGCGATAATCACGATGGCGGCCAGGTCATCCATGATCGCGATCGCCGTCAGGAATATCTTCAGCGAGCCGGGCACGCGCGGCCCCAGCAGCGCGAGCACACCCAGCGCAAAGGCGATGTCGGTCGCCGCCGGGATCGCCCAGCCCGCCCGGGTGTCGGGACTTGCGCCATTGAACGCCAGATAGATCAGCGCCGGCAGGACAACACCGCCCAGCGCCGCCACACCAGGCAAGATGATCCGTGACGGGCTGGATAACTGGCCATCAAGGACCTCGCGTTTGATCTCGAGTCCGACCAACAGGAAAAACAGGGCCATCAGCCCGTCGTTGATCCAGTGAAGCACGCTCTCACTGAGGTGAAAGCCGCCGACGGCGAAGCCAAACTCAACCTTCAGCGCCTCGAAATAGCCGGGAGCCAGCGGTGAGTTGGCAACGATGAGCGCCAACGCAGCCGCGCCCATCAGGACATAGCCCCCGGACGCCTCATGCTGGAGAAAGCCGCGCAGGACCGACGGGGGTCGCTTGGGCATTGAGCGGCTCAATCGCGACCTCTACTTCCGCTATTCCGCCAACTTCACCAGCATCTTGCCGGAGTTGGCACCCTGCAACAGGCCGATCAGAGCTTGGGGTGCAGTGGCGATGCCATCCAGGATGGTCTCCTGATACTTGACCCGACCGTCCTTCAGCCACCCGGTCATGTCGCGCTGGAAATCGCCGTACAAATGCATGAAGTCGGTGCCGACAAAGCCGCGCAGCATCACCCGCGAGTAGATGATGTTCGACAGGTTCGAGACCGGCGAATGGCCGGAGTTGTAGCCTGAGATGAACCCGCACACCGCGATCCGACCCAGGGTGTTCATGCGCCGCAGCGCCGCTTCCAGATGGTCGCCGCCGACATTGTCAAAATAGACGTCGATGCCCTTGGGGGTAGCTTC
>JANORH010000352.1:0-1846 GCA_031415215.1 Alphaproteobacteria bacterium
GATTTTCAAATAAATTTTCAGTAATATAGAAATTGGTGCCAGCCGGTATTACCCATCCAGTTTGACACCGGATTATACGTCTACTTGTGACAAACGCGGATACAAACTCTGGAACTGCACCCTCAGGTGAGACCGCCGGGCGACCACGCGAAGAGTTGGCGGTTCACCCCGCCGCCACGCGCGCCAGCACGGCCTTCACCGCCGCCCGCTCGCCCATCCGTGCGAAATGGTCGGCCACCTTCGGGAACTGCGCCATGTCGATGCCGTCGCGCGGCAGCCAGCTGGCGACCACATAGAGATAGGCGTCGGCTGTGGTGTAGCGCTCGCCCATCACCCAGGGTCCGCTGAGGAATTCCGCCTCGATCAGGCCCATGGCCTCGGCGAACACCAGCGGCGACTTGCGGGCCATCTCGGCGATGGCGGCCGGGTCATCGGCCCAGCGATTGCCGCGCACCCGGTGGGCGGCGGCGGGATGCACCCAGCCGGCGAGGTAGCTGTTGAAGGCCAGCAGGCGGGCCATGGCGAACCTGTCGTCCAGCGGTGCCAGCCCGGCCTGCGGGAACGCCTCGGCGACGTAGCCCAGGATCGCCGGGGTCTCGGTGATCACGCCTTGATCGCAGACCAGCGCCGGGACGCGGGATTTCGGATTGACCGCCAGGTACTCCGGCTTGCGCTGTTCGTTCTCGGCGAAATTCAGCCGCACGACCTCGAAGGGCGCTGCGGCCTCCTCCAGGGCGATCTCGCAGGCCAGGCCAATGGTTCCACGTCCGGTGAACAGTTTCAGCATGATGTTCCTCGTCTCTCGCGATATCGATAGCCGCGAACGGGGGCGCCGAACAACCGATGACCGAGACTGTTGGGCCACGCGCAAATCGCCTGCGCTCGATCCTGGCCGGGTCGGCGGGCAATCTGGTCGAAAGCTTTGACTGGTTCGTCTATGCCGCGTTCGGCCTCTACTTCTCCAAGGTGTTCTTCCCCGAGGGCGATCGGACGGCCCAATTGTTGAGCACCGCGGCCGTATTCGGGGTCGGGTTCATGGCCCGGCCCGTGGGGGCCTGGCTCATGGGTCTCTACGGCGACCGGGTGGGCCGCAAGACGGCGATGGTCGCGGCAGTGGCGCTGATGTGCGTCGGCTCGTTGCTCATCGCAGTCTGTCCGGGTCAGGCGCAGATCGGCGTGGCTGCGCCAGCCATCCTGGTGTTCGCCCGCATCCTGCAGGGGATCAGCATGGGCGGCGAGTATGGCGTCAGCGCCACCTACCTGGCGGAAATGGCCAGCCGCAAGAATCGCGGCTTCTGGTCGGGCATCTTCTATTCAACCCTGATCGCGGGCCAGCTTCTGGCGATGGGTGTTTTGCTGACCCTGACCGCCGTCCTGTCCCCGGAGGCCATGCAGGCCTGGGGCTGGCGGGTGCCGTTTTTCATCGGCGGGGCGTTGGCGGTGGCGGTGTTCTGGCTTCGGCGGGGCATGGATGAAACGCCGTCGTTCCAGGCCCGCACCGGGCCAAAGGCCACCACCTGGGGCCTGATCCGCAGTCATCCGCGCGAGGCCCTGACGGTGATCGGCCTGACCGCCGGGGGCACGCTGGCCTACTATACCTACACGACCTACATCCAGAAATTCATGGTCAACACCTCCGGCTTCACCAAGGATCAGGCCAATCTGATCACCGCGGGTGGTCTGGCGGTGTTTATGCTGATCCAGCCGCTGATGGGCGCCCTGTCGGACCGCGTCGGGCGTCGCGCCATCCTGATGAGCTTTGGCGTGCTGGGGGCCGCCATGACTTGGCCGATGCTGTCGACCCTGGCGGCCACGCGCGACCCCTGGCTGGCCTTCGCCCTGGTGA
>JANORH010000353.1:0-2350 GCA_031415215.1 Alphaproteobacteria bacterium
TGATGTCTTCATGAAGCAGGCGGCCGTAGTCGGGACCGTCGGCGAACCAACGGCTGTCCCAGGTACGGTTGATGCCGAGGCGAAGCCCGACAGGAATGATCTTTTGACCCATTAGGCGGCCTCACCCACTTCGCGGACCACGATCGTGATCTCACTGAACGGTTTCTCGACGCGCGATGCCCGACCACGAGCGCGAGCGTGGAAGCGCTTCATCACGAGGTTCTTGCCCACGAACGCCTCGGCGACAACAAGGCTGTCGATGTCGAGGTTGTGGTTGTTCTCAGCGTTGGAAATCGCCGAGTAGAGCGCCTTGCGAACGTCGTTCGCGATGCGCTTGGAACTGAACTCCAGCTCGTTGAGGGCGCGTTGCACCTTCAGACCCCGGATCGACTGGGCTACGAGGTTGAGCTTGCGGGGGCTGATACGGATGGTCCGCACCTTTGCCACCGCTTCGGCAGCCGTAAATCGGCGAGCCTTGGCTTGCTTGCTCATCTTACTTCCTCTTGGCCTTCTTGTCGGCCGCGTGACCGGGGAAGAAGCGGGTGGGCGCGAACTCGCCCAACTTCATTCCAACCATGTCTACCGAGACGAGTACAGGGACGTGCTTCTGGCCGTTATGGACTCCGAAGGTCAGACCCACGAACTGGGGCATGATCGTCGAGCGCCGCGACCAGGTCTTGATTACGTCCTTGCGGCCGGAATTGAGAACTGTTTCGGCCTTTTTGAGCAGGTATCCGTCGACAAACGGACCCTTCCAGACTGAACGGGTCATGGCTTAGCGAGCCTTCCGTGCGTGACGCGAGCGGATAATGAACTTATCCGTCGACTTGTTCTTGCGGGTCTTGCTGCCCTTTGTTGGCTTGCCCCACGGGGTCACCGGGTGGCGACCGCCGGAGGTGCGGCCTTCGCCGCCGCCGTGCGGGTGATCAATCGGGTTCATGGCGACACCACGAACGTGCGGCCTGCGACCCATGTGACGCGAACGACCGGCCTTGCCGAGGTTCTCGTTCATGTGATCAGGGTTCGAAACCGCGCCCACCGTAGCGATGCAGGTATCCTGAACCATCCGCAACTCACCCGAGTTCAGACGGATCTGGGCATAGCCGGCATCGCGACCGACCAGCTGGGCATAGCCCCCGGCAGATCGGGCGATCTGTCCGCCCTTGCCCGGCTTCATCTCCACATTGTGGATGATGGTACCGATGGGCATGCCACGCAGGGGCATGGCGTTACCCGGCTTCACGTCGGCCCGCTCGGCGGCGATCACCTGATCGCCAACTTTCAGGCGTTGCGGAGCGAGGATATAGGACAGCTCGCCGTCGGCGTACTTCACCAGAGCGATGAAGGCCGAACGATTGGGGTCATACTCCAGGCGCTCAACAGTCGCCGGGACATCAAACTTGCGACGTTTGAAATCCACCAGACGATAGAGACGCTTGGCACCGCCACCGCGGAAACGAACCGCGATGCGGCCATTGCCGCCCCGGCCACCGGACTTCGTCAAGCCGTGCACGAGAGTCTTCTCGGGACCGCCTTTGTGGAGTTCGGAGCGGTCTACCAGGACCAGCTGGCGCCGGCCCGGTGACGTCGGATTGAAGTGCTTCAAGGCCATCGGATCAGAGCCCCGTCGTGATGTCGATCGACTGACCTTCGGCCAGTGTCACGATAGCTTTTTTGACATCGGCACGCTTGCCCATGATGCCACGGAAGCGCTTGGTCTTGCCCTTCACGTTGATCGTATTGACCTTCGTGACATTGACCTTGAACAGCGCTTCGACCGCAGCGGCGATTTCGTCCTTGCTGGCGTCACCGGCCACACGGAAGACGACCTTGTTCTGCTCGGACAGCAGAGTGGCCTTTTCCGTAATGATCGGTGCCAGGATGGTGTCGTAGTGACGGACGGTAGGTTCCACGGCCATTACGCGGCCTCCTCAGGCTGGAAGCGCGCCTGGATCGCCTGAACCGCATCCTTGGTCAGAACCAGGGTGCGGCGGCGCAGCACGTCATAGACGTTCAGGCCGGCGTTTGGCAGCACGTCGACGTTCGGGATGTTCCGCGCGGCGAGCTTGAAGTTGTTGTCGACCTCGACGCCTGCGATGAACAGGGCGTGGGTGATGCCAATCTTGCCCAAACGCTCGCGCAGGGCAGCCGTCTTGGGATCCGTCAACGCCACGTTGTCGACCACGATCAGCGAGCCGTCACGAACCTTGGATGACAGGGCGTGACGCAGTGCGAGCGCGCGAACCTTCTTGGGTAGATCAAAAGCGTGGCTGCGAACAACCGGACCGTGGGCCCGGGCGCCGCCGACGAACTGGGCCGCCCGGCGTGAGCCGTGACGGGCGCCGCCGGT
>JANORH010000354.1:0-7905 GCA_031415215.1 Alphaproteobacteria bacterium
TGCCGGTCGTCACGACCTGACAGGTGAATTCTTCTCCTACCCGAAACTGCGGGCCAGCGCATTCGTCAACGTGGCAGGCGAGAACTGGAACCTGCGCTACCAGTTGCTGTATCGTGAGGGAACCAGGGTTACGGGCGCGCCCTGTGCAAACAATGGCTTCACCGCCAGCTGCCGGTACAACTACGCGACGCTGACCTACGACGACGCTGCGGTGACGAAGGATTATTGGCAGTCCGACGTCACCCTGCGGGTTGAACTGCCCTGGGAAACCACGGCGACCCTGAGCGTGCAGAACCTGTTCGACAAAGATCCGCCGTTCGCGCAGAGCTTCTACAACTACGACGTGACCAACGGGAACCCGCTGGGCCGCGTGTTCAAGGTCGGCGTCAAGAAGACTTTCTAGGACTGATATCGACATCCGGGTGACTCCGTGTCACCCGGGTGGACCTTTGAGGGCACCGGTGAAAGCCGGTGCCCTTTGTCGTTGAGGCTCGGTTCCTAAGGCCGTGCGCGCTTTGGCAGGGCCTTGGCTTCCTCGACCGTCAGTTTGCGGACCGTCTTCACCGGGCATCGCATCGGCCCAAGGGTCGAAGGCGCAATGATCTCCGCATCCAGACCGCTGCAGATATTGGAACCGCCGCGAGACACCACGGCGATCTTCTGGGTCCAGTCCACGTCGTTGCAACGCCCGAACATCTCCAGCTGATAGATGTCCTTCGCGCCGACCCTCAGGTTGACGATCCGATTATCGCTGGAGGCAAAATTGGTCACCTGGTGGGTCCAGAAGCACTGGCGTGCCGGCTTGGCACCAGCGGGATCGGGTTCGATTGGGGATTTGGCGCTTGCGGCGCCCGTAGCGATCAGGCTTGCCGCCGCAGCGGTCAGGGTGATCTTCCAGATCATGTCAGGTCCTCTCAAGGTCCGAGTCCCCCGCAGCCGGCAGCATACGCCCGGATCGCGTTCTTAGGAACGCCCCCGCCTCGCCGCACGCCGTATGAAGCGCTCTGGCGACACCAGGGCCGCCGCTTGAGCGCTGATTGGTGAGGGCGCATCCATCACCAGCGCGGCTACATGCTCGGCCAGCAATGGAGCCAGGGAAAATCCTCGCGAGCCGAAACCGCTGAGCACATAGACCCCGCCTGATCGGGTGGGACCGGCAAGAGGCATCATGTCCTGGCTGACGGCGCGGACCGAGGCTCGCCCTTCGAGTGATGCCGTCGAGATGCGGCGGGCGAGCCCTGGCATAGCCTTGGCGAGGGTCTCAAGATTGCGGGCGTGATCGCCTGGCCTCAGGTCGTCGCCGTCATCGTCGCGATCATGCGTCGAGCCAAACAGAATTCCGTCACGCGTCGGCAAGACATAGCCGCCAAAGGCTGCCGTCGTGGCAGTAGCGCCGTCCCGCGTCCAGCTGGCCTGCCCGCGCACCGGCGACAACGGCAGGCCGTCGACCAACCGGACCGACCCCAAAGCGGCCGCCAGAATGACAGCGTCGACGCGCGCGATCACGCCACCCTCGCTGTCGACAAGTCGCCAACCGCAACCGTCGGCCAGCAAGACCGAGATACTGGCGGCACGTACGGGCCCTGCCCACGCGGCCAGGATCGGCGCAGGATCGACGACGAGGGCCGCGGGTTGATCCAGGGTGATCGGAGCGGGCTCACCCAATCGCAAGCTGGCCTCCGTAGTCGAAAGCAAGCTCAAGGATGTGGGCTCGAAAAGGTCTGATCTGGCGATACGACCATAGCGCTCAACGTCGCGATCATCTGCCGCCAGCTGCAAAGCGCCCCGGGAGAGTGTCGCGTCAGGCACCTCATCATAGAGCCGCACCGCGCGACGAAACGCTTCCGCGAAGAGCTGGGCGGCATCGCCCAGTCCCGCGTCCAGACGTGGCGTGACCAGCGCTGCCGGATTGCCCGACGCGCCTGCACCTGCACCCGAGGTATCAATGACCAGAGCGTGGCCACCCAGGGCGCGTACGGCGCGTGCAGCCGCAGCCCCGGCGATCCCGGCCCCGATGACAGCCACCCTCGGCGTCGCAGGGTCAGGTGCCTCTCCCGGCCATCGGGCTTCCAACCGCTCCCGCTTTCGTCCGAATCCGGGGTGCTTCTGTGCGGTGAAGCCGGCCTTGGTGAGGCCCCGCCGCACCTGCCCCGCGACGGTGAACGTGGCGGCGCGGGCACCGGGCGCAGAGCGAGCGGCGACCAGACCCAGCACGTCGTCGGTCCACATCTGTGGGTTCAGCGACGGCGAGAATCCGTCCAGAAACCAGGCGTCAGCGCGCCCCGTCCAGCCTGTGAGGGCGTCGCGGACGTCCATAATGGCGACATCCAGGATGGCATCGAACTCCGGCAAGTCCACGCGGTGCCGGCCCCGCGCGCACCCCGGCCAACGATCTACAAGACATCGACCGATGTCTGACAGCTCGGGCCAATGAGCCAGTGCGCGCATCGCCTCGTTGGCGGATACCGGAAAGGCCTCTACGGAAAAGATGTTCAGGAAGCCGCCAGGCGGACGCGTCTTGTGCCAGAGGTCCAGCAGGGCGGCGATGTTGAGGCCGGTGCCAAAGCCCAGCTCACCGACCACGAAACGCCGGCGGCCCACCCACGCATCGGGCAATCCGCAGCCTTGCAGGAAGACTGCCCTGGACTCAGCCAGGCCGTCCTGGGCCGAGAAGTAGACGTCACCGAAGCGACGCGAACGCGGCTGGCCGTCGTCATGCCAGTCGATGAAACGTTCGCTGTCGGTCATTCACGTGTTCAGAACGAAAAAAGGGCCGCCCCGAGGGGCGGCCCTTTCGTAACGTGTATTGAGTCGAGAAGCTTAATGCTTCGCGGCTTCGGCAGCAGCAGCAGCCGGAGCAGCGGCGGCAGCGGCAGCCGGAGCAGCCATGGCAGCAGCGTCGGCAGCGGCGGCCGGAGCAGCAGCCATAGCAGCAGCGTCGGCCGTGGCAGCCATCGCGTCAGCGGCCGGAGCAGCTTCAGCAACCGGGGCTTCAACGACCGGAGCTTCTTCTTTCTTCTGGCAGGCAGCGGTGCCCATCAGGGCAACGGCGGCGGCGGCGACGAGTGCGCTGCGGATGAGTTCTTTTGTCATGTCACATATCCTCTGAATTCGGAGAGCCTTACGCCGGGCTGGCCGTCTTACCCATGTTCGAAATCGAAACAGGCAAGCTGATCAGCCCGATGTCAGCGAAGGAATACGCTTCTGTTTGCGGGCTTGGCAAGCCTTTTAATCACGGACTTGTGATCACTTTTTTTACCTTTGTCGGCAGCGAGGATCCAGACCGCCATGGCTCTCGAGAGCGACTACTCGGCTGGAATGTTCGAAAGTGCTTCTTCCAGTTCCAGGAAGCTCGGTTGGGCTCCGGACGGCACATTTCCGCGCCCGATTTCCACCGAGATCTGGGCCGCATTGCCATGCAGGTGCGCCACCAGAACGGCCTGGATGATGCGGTAGAACGCACCTTCCTCATCGACCACGTCCTTCATGCGGGTACCCATCGGGCCAACAAGACCATAGGCCAGAAACACACCCAGGAAGGTGCCGACCAGGGCCGAACCGATCATTTCGCCCAGCACTTCCGGCGGTTCGGTGATGGCACCCATGGTCTTGATAACGCCCAGCACGGCCGCCACGATGCCAAGCGCCGGCAAGGCGTCGGCCAGGTTGGTGATGGCGTGACTGGGACCCAGCGCCTCGTGATGGTGCTTTTCCAGCTGCTTTTCCATCGCATCCTCGACCTGGTGTGGATCCTCCAGGTTCATGGTCATCATCCGCAAGGTGTCGCAGATGAAATCGATGGCGAAGTGGTCCTTCTGGATCTTGGGAAAGCGCGAGAAGATCGAGCTCTCTTTGGGATTTTCGATGTGGCTTTCCAGGGCGATCACACCCTTTGACTTCATGGTCTTCGTCAACAGAAACAGCAGCGACAGGAGGTCGCGATAGTCTGCCGGTTTCCATTTGGGGCCCTTGAACACAGCCCCGAATGCCCCGCCGCAACCCTTGATCACGGTCATCGAGTTGGCGATCAGAAAGGCCGCGAGGCCCGCACCGCCAATGGCCATCATCTCGTGAGGCGTCGCAGCCAGGATCACTCCCATGTTGCCGCCGGTGATGATGTAGCTGCCGAACACAAGCGCGAACAACAGGACGATGCCGATAATCTGGAACATGGGCTCTCCCGGAGGTAGGCCGAAGCATCGTCGTTAATGTTTAATGGGCCGTGAGCGATCCGCACCATTTGCGCCCGCCCGCCAAGCCGCTAAAGCCATCCCATGCCTAGCCTCGCCCGGGACAATGACGCCCTGCCGCGGCGATCTTTCGCCATCATCTTCGGCGTCTCGATGGCCACGGCCATGGGTAATACCGGGCTGATTTCGGTGCTGCCGGCGATCGGACGCTCCATCGGCATTCCCGACGTCATGGTCTCGGCGATTTTCTCGCTTTCGGCGCTGCTGTGGGCGTTCTCATCCCCCGGTTGGGCACGGGCGTCCGACCGCTATGGTCGCAAGCCATTGATGCTGGTGGGCCTCTGCGGGTTTCTGGTGTCGATGATCCTGTGCGGCATCGTGGTCAGCGCCGGATTGCGCCAGATGGCGCCGCCGCTGGTCATCTTTGTCCTGTTCCTGCTGGCGCGGGCGCTGTTCGGCCTGTTCGGGGCGGCCAGCAATCCAGCGACGCAGGCCTATGTCGCGGAACGTACGCCGGTCGAGGGGCGAACCCAGTCCATGGCCAACCTGGCCGGTGCCTTTGGTCTTGGCACGGTGATCGGGCCGTTCCTCGCGCCGCTCTTCATCTTTCCAGTGCTGGGCCTGGCCGGGCCGCTGTTCAGCTTTGCCTTGATTGCACTGGGCATGTTGTTCGTCGTCTGGCGTTACCTTCCAGAAAGCAAACCGGACCCGCAATTCGCCCAGCCGGGTCGCAAGACGACAGCCGGAGACGGCGGATCGAGATCTGTCTGGACAGACCCGCGGATCAAACCTTTTTTGATCTACGGCTTCATCGTCGCCACCTGCCAGACGGCCCAGGCCCAGACCCTGGGCTTCCTGATTATCGACAAACTTGGCCTGTCCCCCGCGCTGGCCCAGACATCCATCGCCATCGCCATGATGTTCGGTGCGGTCGCCGGCTTGCTGGCGCAGTGGGGCCTCATCCGGATGTTCGAAATGACCCCGCGCCAGCTGCTCCGATGGGGCGTGGGGATCGCGGCGCTCGGCAACCTGATCGTTGGCCTGTCGCCGGGCTACTATGGCGTGGTGGTCGGTTATGCGGTGTCCAGCCTGGGGTTTGGCTTCGCGCGACCTGGGTTCACAGCAGGCTCATCGATCGCGGTGGGCCTGGCAGAACAGGCCCGCGTGGCCGGCGCGATTGCCGCCGTCAACGGGATAAACGTGATCTTCGCGCCACTGTTCGTGTTCCTTTACCAGCACTACGGACCGGCGCCTTTCATCGTCAACACGGCGCTGATGGGAGGCTTGATGGTCTACGCGTTCCGCAATCAGGCTCTGCGCAACGCCGATCCCAAGCCCGCGAGCCGCGATGTCGCGACACTGGCGACCCTCGAAAAGAGCGACGAGGGCTGAGGATCCCGCTACCCGGCAGCCAACTGGCGAGCTTCCTCGGCGCAGTCGCGGGTTGGTTTCAGGCCTTTGGCCCGGGCCGCGATGACTTCAGCCTTTGCGGTTGCCACGTCGGCGCGGAACCCGGTCGAGTCATGCAGCCTGGCGACCACTGCTGCACCCATGGTGCGCCCCTCGTCGACGTCACTCTGCCAATGGACGTTACAGACCCGCCGACTGTCGCTGTAGGCGCGGCCTCGTGCCAGCACTGCATCGATCCGGTCGGGTGCCACCTCGGCCACGATCAGCCCCCAACCCCAGCCGATCGCGCTGTGGCCGGAAGGATAGGAGCCGTCCTTGCGTAGCCCCGCATCCAGCGCCGGCGTGCACATCGGCCTGTTGTTCACCGTGAAGGGGCGCGCTCGCTGGTACTTGGTCTTGGTGGGGTAGGTGGACAGTCCGATGTCCGACAGGCTGCGTCGGAGCAGCCTGTAGAGTGCCGGCGTATCGGCCTCCGTCACCGGCGCGCCGATGGCGCAGGAGAACGTGCCGGCGACATTGGGGAAGCTCAGGTCAGCGTCCCGGGTGGCCAGATCCCATCGCGGTCCGCCGTGCAGCGCCAGGGCAGCCTTGGCACCGTCCTCATCGCGGGCCTGGGCACCTGACCCGGCCGTAGGGGGGGGTGGCAGCAAGGTAAAACTACCTGGAGTTGTACCAATGGGCAGATACCCGGCGACCCGGGTCAGGACAGTCGGGGCCACCGGAGCCTGGCCGCCGGACGGGTTGGCAGACATCAACAAAGCGATCATGCCCGCCGCCGCCAACCATGTCTTTGACGCCATCAATCGCTCCCCTTTTTTTCAGCCGCCGCTTTCGGCCTTGAGCCGCGCCACCATATCATCCGAAAGGTAGCCGTCCGCCACCAGTCCACGCGACTTTTGCCACGCGCGCAGTGACCGTCGCGTGCCCATGCCGACGACGCCGTCGGGCGTGCCCGGATCGAAGCCCATAACGGCCAGCGCGCGCTGCGCCGTCATCCGGTCCAGCAGCGATAGCGAAACTTCCTGCGGCCAGCCGCGCACCAGCGGCCGCCCACCGGCAAACCGGTCTGCCAGCAGCCCTACGCCCAGCGCATAGGCCAGGCTGTTGTTGTATTCCCGAATTGCGAAGTGATTGGGGAACAGCAGGAACAGCGGGCCCCTCGCCCCGGCAGGGGCGGCAAGTTGCGCCTTTCCAGAAAGGTCCTGCGGCGACCACGCCCGACCGTCGGCCGCCACCACGCCGCGTTCAGCCCACCAGTCAGGTGATTCTTTCGGGCCCTCGGTCAGGCTGAAATCAAAGCCCGGCGGCGCGGTGACTTCCCGTGCCCAGCTTTGCCCCCGGACCCAGCCGGCCTTGGCCAGCAGGTTGGCGGCCGAGGCCAGGGCGTCGGCACTGGAGTTCCAGATATCCCGTCGCCCGTCGCCGTCCTGATCTACCGCGGTGGCGAGGTAGGTCGAGGGGATGAACTGGGTCTGGCCCATGGCACCGGCCCAGGAACCACGCAGTCGGGCGCGTGGATGCTCGCCGGATTCGATGATCCGCAAGGTGGCGATCAACTCGCCTTCCGCCCAGCCCCGTCGCCGCCCCTGGGCCGCCAGGGTTGCCAGGGAACGCATGGCGTCACGGTCGCCCTGAATGCTGCCGAAACCGCTCTCCAGCGCCCAGACCCCCAGCAAGATATCGCGCGGCACGCCGAAACGGCTCTCGATGGCTGGAAACGCCGCCAGATCGGCCCGACGGCGCGACCCGATGGCCAGACGATCAGCGGTCACCACGCCCTTTAGATAATCGCTGATCGGCTTGGAAAATTCGGGTTGTCGGCTGTCGGCGCCGGCTACGCGTGGATCGGGCGTCAGGCCAGCCATCTCTCGCGACAGGACCGCGGAACCGATCCCTGCTGCCAGTGCGCGGCCCTGAAACTCTGAGGCCCAGGCGTCGAAAATCATGTCGCCGGATGCCGTTGGCGGCACGATCGACTGCGACGCCGCCGGCGAAATCGCCAGGATCGAAACCAGCAAGAGGCCAAGGGTGAGACGGCGAGCCATGCCTGACATCTAGTGTGTGTCGGCTTGAGCCCCAATCAAATCGGCGTCAGGTTGACTCATGCCGGGTCGCCCCGTATATGCGCCCGCTCTTGTTCTCCACGGCCGACCACGGCCCGATTAAAGATAACGGTGCCATGAAGGTCAGAAGCTCACTCAAGTCGCTGAAGACGCGCCACCGCGACTGCAAGCTGGTGCGCCGCAAGGGCGTGATCTACGTGATCAACAAGACCAACCCGCGCTTCAAGGCGAAGCAGGGCTAA
>JANORH010000355.1:0-10679 GCA_031415215.1 Alphaproteobacteria bacterium
CGACAGGATCGGAATGGTATTGCGGCGCTCAACGGCGCTCTGCACATGGCCCAGCGCGCGGAGCAGGGCGGCGCGTTCGATGGTCAGCTTCATGTCGGTGGTCAGCTTCATGTCGGTCCCGGCTGGCTTATACGCGCGGACGAATCACCTTCGGACGCCCGCACCCCGATCTGAAAGGGACTTGCGACATTAACGAAAACGCCGGGACGTGGAAGTCCCCCATACCAAGAGAAACGCCGCGTCTGTGGATGGAGTGAATTTGCGGTTCTCAGGCCCGCGTGTCGAGGCTTGCGCCCGCGTCGCCGAGGTCGCCTTCGCCCCCGGAATAGGGGTTCGGTGCCGGAGCGGCTCCGGCCACTTTCGCAGCCACCACGACCATGGCGGGGCGAACAAGCCGGCCCAGCAGTTCGTAGCCGGCCTGCATCACCTGAACGACGCCGCCGGGGACGACGTCGGTGCCGGGCTGTTCCATCATCGCCTGGTGTTTGTGCGGGTCGAACTTCTCGCCCTGGGGCGGGTCGATGCGCTTCAGGCCGTTGCGGTCAAAGGCGGCCAGCAGTTCCTTGGATGTCATCTCGACACCGATCACGTAGTTCTTGACCGCAGGATCGTTGCTGTCGGCGGGAGCGGCGGCTGTGGCGCGGTCGAGGTTGTCAGCGACCCTCAACAGGTCGTTGGCGAATTTCTGGATGGCGTAGGCACGGGCGTCATTGGCCTCGCGCTCGGCGCGGCGTTTGGTGTTCTCGGCTTCGGCGGCGTAGCGCAACACCTGTTCCTTCAGGGCCTTGACCTCGGCCTGCAGGGCTTCCACCTCGGCGTCGACGGAGGGGCTGTCGGCTTCCCAGTTGGCGGGCGTATCGTCTTCGGACATCTCTGCTCTTCGATCCTTAGGTGTTGATCACCTGGCCAAGCACGCGGGCGGTGTAGTCCACCAACGGTATGACGCGGGCATAGTTCAGTCGGGCAGGGCCGATCACGCCGATCGCCCCCACAACCTTCTGTGAGCCCGTCATATAGGGCGCCGCGATCACAGCGGAACCCGAAAGCGAGAACAATCGGGTTTCCGCACCGATGAAAATGCGCATGCCCTGGCCGTCGCGCACCCCATCCAGCAGACCGATCAGCTGCTCCTTCTGTTCCAGATCCTCGAACAGCGAGCGGACGCGTTCCAGATCCTCGATCGCCTGGCTGTCTTCCAGCAGGTTGGCACGGCCGCGCACGATCAGGGCGCGTTCCTCCAGCTCGCCGCCGCCCCAGGCCGCCAGTCCATCCTCGACCAACCGCGCGGCCGTCTCGTTGAGGTCGCGGCGGGCGCGGTCCAGTTCGCCGCGCAGATCGGCCTTGGTCTCGCCCAACGTACGGCCCCGCATCCGTGCATTGAGGAAGTTCGACGCCTCCTGCAACGCCGAGGGCGTCACCCCCGCCGGCTGTCGGATCAGCCGGTTTTCGACCACGCCATCGTCAAACACCATGATCGCCAGGGTCCGGTCGCCGGACAGCGGCACGAATTCCACATGACTGACGCCGGCGTCGCGCACCGGCGTGACGACCACGGCGGCACCCCCGGCCAGGCCCGACAGGATCGCCGAGGCTTCGTTGAGGGCGTCTTCATAGTTGCGACCATGGGCCAGCAGGCGCGTCTCGATCTCGCGGCGCTCGTCCCCGCCGATGTCGCCCACCTCCAGCAGGCCATCGACGAACAGGCGCAGGCCCGCGTGGGTGGGCAGTCGTCCGGCGCTGGAGTGTGGTGCACCCAGCAGGCCCAGCTGGGTCAGGTCCTGCATGGTGTTGCGGATTGAGGCGGGCGACAGGGAGAGGCCGCCTCTGGACAAGGTGCGCGATCCCACCGGCTCGCCGGTTTCCAGGTAGCCTTCGACGATGCGCCGGAAGATTTCGCGCGCGCGCGCGTCCATGTCGACCAGGGACGGTCCACGCGCGAACAGGGATGGGGTCAGGGGGTTGGGCAGCGGTCCCTCGCGGCCCCCATGGACGGGGCCTTCGTGATACAGGATAAGCGCGGCCCTCAGCGGCGCAAGCTGCGCCCTTCAGAGACTTCACATATGCGCCCGTCCGAACGCACGCCCGAACTTCTGCGAACCGTCACCCTGGAGACCGGCGTCACCCGCTATGCCGAAGGCTCATGCCTGATCACGGCGGGTCACACCAAGGTGCTGGTGACCGCCAGTCTGGAAGAGGGCGTGCCCGGATTTCTGCGCGGCAAGGGTCAGGGCTGGGTGACCGCCGAGTACGGCATGCTGCCCCGCGCCACGCACACAAGGGGCCGCCGCGAGGCCGCCCAGGGCAAACAGTCAGGCCGCACCCAGGAAATCCAGCGGCTGATCGGCCGATCCCTGCGCGCGGTCTGCGATATGAAGGCGTTGGGCGAGCGCCAGATCACTGTGGACTGTGACGTCTTGCAGGCGGACGGCGGCACCCGCACCGCCTCGATCACCGGCGCCTGGGTGGCGCTGCGGCTGGCCACGAAATATCTGCTGGATGAAGGCGTGATCACGACCGACCCGATCCTGGACCAGGTGGCGGCGGTCAGCTGCGGGATTTTCAACGGAACCCCGGTGCTGGATCTCGACTACGAGGAAGATTCGAACGCCGAGGCGGACAGCAATTTCGTGCTGACCGGGTCAGGCGACATCGTCGAGGTGCAGGCTACCGGCGAGAAGCGCGGCTTCAGTCAGGGTGAGTTCGACGCGCTGTTCGGGCTGGCCCGCAAAGGGATTGGCGAACTGTGCGTGCTGCAGCGGGCGGCGACGGGGGGATAGTGGCCGTCAAAACGAAAACACCGCCGCCTCAACCAGAGGCGGCGGCGATTTCACAAGTGGGTCCCGATCTTCGCCTTGGGCGAAACCAGAATAATAGCTTGGTATTCAGAAAAAGACGCTGAAGCGCATGGCCGAAGGCGGCAGGCGTTCGAGTTCGCGCGCCAACGGGGCGAACATCGCGTCAAGGAATTTTTCGATCAGGGCGACCATCTGCGCCACTCCATTGTTGCAGTGCGGTATGGTGTGGACGTAGGGTGTCACGGCGGATTTTGCAAGGAAACGGCCGCAATACTGCCGGTTTTTGCTGCCCGGCACTTGAAATTCTACCGCATCGCGGCAAAAATGCCGCACTGCAACAGTCGCTAGTCCGGGGCGTCGTCCGGCGGGGTGTCGTCAGGCCCGGGCTCGTGGACCAGCAGGTCGCCCGGCTGGCAGTCCAGTTCGCGGCAGAGGGCGGCCAAGGTTGAAAACCGGACGGCGCGCGCCTTGCCGGTTTTCAGGATCGACAGATTGGCGATGGTCACGCCGACGCGGTCGGCCAGTTCGGTGAGCGACATGCGGCGTTCGAGCAGGACGCGGTCGAGGTTGACGCGGATCGGCATGCTGGGCGGCCCCTAGATCGTCAGTTCGGCTTCGCGGCGCAGGCGGGCACCCTCGCGAAACACCTCGGCCAGCACGAAGACCACCAGCACCGAAAACCAGGCGGTAAGGCTCAGCGACGGTTCGTTCTTCTGAAGATCCGGAACCAGCCAGACACTCAGCGCCCAGAAGGCGTAGCGGCCAAGCTCAAGGGCTGCCAGCATCAGCCCGATCAGGCGCAGGCGTGCCACATTGTCGGGATGAAACGGGTCGCCGGCGGTCAAGGTCATGAAGATGCGGCGCAGCGATCCCACGATGGCGAGGATGCCTGCCAGGTACAGCACCGCCGAGAGCAGGGTGCTGACGATCCCCGGGCCGTTGTCCAGCAGCTTGCCGATGTCGCCATCGGTGTTCATCCGGATCTTCGACATCAGCTCAGGATTGAAGTTGATCAGCAGGGCGGCGAGCGCGGCCACGGCCAGGATGGCGATGCCGATCCAGAGGGCGGCAAACACAACGTCCAGAATGATCTTCAGGAAGCTCGAAACCGAGCCTGGTCCCATTGCGCGCATTGTTGGCGGCTCCCCCTCGTTCGTCTGGATCCGCCGCAGTTCCGGCCTTGGCCGAACACCGGGGCGGATCGGACGGCCCCCATATCTATCAGGGTCGGGTCTTAGAGGAAGGTGGCGTTGGCGGCGATGGCCAGGATCGGCGACGCAGCGAGGAAAACGACAAAGGTCATGGTGATGCGGTCGAGGAAAGTCATGGCGTTCGAGAACATTTTGGTAGCTCCAGTTTCATACTGCATTGCAGCAAGTTAATGTCCGGAGCCCCTTGCCCCGATGCGTTTATCAATACGGCCACATTGATTTTCGATCAAATGAACATCGAGTAACGATATTAAACTTTCGCAATGCAACATGTCGGGCGAACGCTATGGTCCCGGCTCGGTCAAGGAGGCGTGAATCAATGTCGTTAACGCTGGAGCCAGGGACGCGGCTGGTGGTCGCCACGCACAATCCCGGCAAGGCCCGCGAACTGGCCGGAATCCTCGAAGGTCGCTTCATCCTGGTCGCGGCGGGTGACCTGGGACTTCCCGAGCCGGAGGAGACAGAGACCACGTTTGTCGGCAATGCGCTGCTGAAGGCGCGTGCCGCTGCAGATGCGTCCGGGCTGATTGCTCTGGCGGATGACTCCGGCCTGTCTGTGCAAGCTCTGGACGGCGCGCCTGGAATTTATTCCGCCCGCTGGGCCGGGCCGGAAAAGGATTTCAGCCTGGCCATGCGCAACGTTGAGGCGCGGCTGGAGGAAGCGGCGGCGACGGACCTGTCGGCCTGGTTCACCTGTGCGCTGGCCGTCGCGTGGCCAGACGGCCCCGCCATCGTGGTGGAGGGCCGGATCGACGGCAACCTGACCTTCCCGCCGCGCGGTGATCTGGGGTTCGGCTACGATCCGATCTTTGTCCCCGAAGGCCATAGCCAGACGTTCGGCGAGATGGTGCCGCTGACCAAGGACGGCATGAGCCATCGTGCCCGCGCGTTCGTGAAGCTGAAGGCCGCCCTGCTTTGACGGGCCTGCCCCCGCTCGGGGTCTATATTCACTGGCCCTATTGCGCGCGAATCTGTCCGTACTGCGATTTCAATGTCTTCCGAGCCAAGGGGCGCACCCTTGAAGCGGCGCGCCTGGCCAACGCCATCATTGATGACCTGAAGGCCCAGGCTGAACTGACGGGTCCGCGCGAACTGGTCTCGATCTTCTTCGGCGGCGGCACGCCGTCGCTGATGGACCCGGCATGGGTCGCCGCAATCGTGGATATGGCCCGGCAATTATGGACCCCTGCCACTGGTCTGGAGGTCAGCCTGGAGGCCAACCCCACCGACGCGGAAGCGGATCGGTTTGGCGCGTTGGCCGACGCCGGTGTCGCGCGCCTGTCGCTGGGTCTGCAGGCGCTGGACGACACGACCCTGAAATTCCTGGGGCGCAATCATGATGCCGCCCAGAGCCGGCGGGCGGCGAAGGTTGCGGCCCGCCTGTTCCCGCGCCTGTCGCTGGACCTGATCTATGCCATGCCGGGCCAGACGCCGGAGGACTGGACTGAGGCGCTGAAGGCCGCCATTGGCCTCGGCGCCGAGCATATCTCGCCCTACCAGCTGACTATCGAGACCGGCACCGCCTTTGACCGGGCGGTCCGCCGGGGCGTGTTTGCGCCGCCGGGCGAAGATCTGGCCGCCGATCTCTACGACACCACCCAGGCGGTTCTGGAGGCGCAGGGTTTCGAAGCCTACGAGGTGTCCAACCACGCGCGGGGTCCAGCGGCGCGGTCCCGGCACAACATGGTCTACTGGCAAGGCCACGACTATGTTGGCGTGGGTCCGGGCGCGCATGGGCGGCTGACCCTGAACGGCGTGCGTAACGCGACGCTCGCCGCCGACCACCCCGGCGACTACATCGCGCAGGTCGCGGCGACCGGGACCGGCTTTTCGACTCACGCGGTGCTGTCGGCTCAGGATGCGGCGGAAGAACGCGTGATCAGCGGCATGAGGGTCCTGGAGGGCGTGGCGTTCTCGGATGTGGCGATCCTCGGGCTATCTCCTGAGCACCCCAAGGTGCGGAGCTTCGTCGACCTTGGCCTGCTGATTGACGACGCCTCACGTCTCCGCGCGACCCCGGACGGTCGTCGCGTGCTGGATCGCCTGACCACGGAACTGGCGATCACCTGATGCCGGGGTGCTTGCCTTTCGCGGGCGCTACAGCCAACCCTCTCGCATGGTCCCGACGATTGCCCTGCCCGCCCTGAACGATGCGCCGCTGGCGACGGGACTCTATGTGGTGGCGACGCCGATCGGCAATCTGCGAGATATCACCTTGCGCGCTCTGGACGTGCTGGCCCAGGCGGATCTGGTGCTGTGCGAGGATACGCGGGTCACCGGCAAGCTGCTGCACGCCTATGGAATCTCTGCCAGGCTGGAGCGACACGACGAGCACGCTGCAGAGCGCGCCAGACCCAAGGCCATGGCGGCCCTCGCTGATGGCAAGCGCGTGGCCCTGGTGAGCGATGCGGGTACGCCGTTGATCTCGGACCCCGGCTATCGGCTGGTGCGCGAGGCGGCGGCTGAGGGCTATGCGGTGTTTCCGATCCCGGGTGCCTCGGCGCTGGTCGCGGGGTTGTCGGCGGCGGGGCTGCCCACTGACCGGTTTCTGTTTGCCGGGTTCCCGCCGCCCAGGAGCGCGGCGCGGCGGACGTTTCTGGCGGAACTGGCGGGCATTCGAGCAACGCTGGTGTTTTATGAAGGCGGCTCGCGGCTGGCCGACAGCCTGGCTGATATGGCCGCTGTGCTGGGCGACCGCGAGGCCGTGGTGTGCCGGGAACTGACCAAACTCTACGAGACGATCTATCGCGGGTCACTCTCGACCCTTGCGGCCGACCCACGACTGGATGCACCCAAGGGTGAGATCGTCATTCTGGTGGAACCTGGTCGGGAGACCGAGGCCACGGCCGAGGACGCTGATACGGCGCTTGCCGACGCACTGACCCGGCTGAAGCCGGCCGACGCCGCCGCTGAGGTGGCCAAAGCCCTGGGTCTCTCCCGACGCGACCTCTATCGACGCGCCATGGAGCTGAAGCGATGAACGGCCGCGCAGCGCGTGGTGCGGAAGCGCGGCGTTCCGGGCGTCGCGGTGAAGTGCTGGCGGCGATCTGGCTGATGGTCAAAGGCTATCGCATCCTTGGTTTTCGCCTGAAGACGCCGGTGTGCGAGATCGATCTTGTGGCCAAACGCGGTGACATTCTGGCGGTGGTTGAGGTCAAGCGCCGCGCCCGGCTCGAAACCGCACTCGAGGCCGTCAGCTTCGATCAACGCGACCGACTGCGCCGGGCGGGCGCGCAGTTGGCGGCCAACCGACCTGCGCTCAAGTTCTGCACGGTGCGGCTCGATCTGCTGGCGCTGGCACCGGGTCGCCTGCCGCAGCACATTCCCGACGCCTGGAGAGGTAGCTGACGGCATTTCCCCGCAGGTGCGCTGGCGCTCCGCCCCTTGACGGCCTATCTCCACCAAGCCGGAGCCGGGAGAAGTTCACATGTCATTGAAGGTTGCTGTCCAGATGGACCCCATCGAGGGGATCAACATCGAGGGCGATACGACCTTCCTGATGATGGAGACCGCCCAGGCGCGAGGCCATTCCCTGTTCGTCTATCTGGCCGAGACCCTGGCCATGGACGAGGGTCGGGTGTTTGCACGTGGTCGAGATGTGACGGTACAGCGCGTGGCCGGCGGTCACGCGACGCTGGGCGCGCCGCGCAAGGTGGAACTGACCGAATTCGATGTGATCCTGCTGCGCCAGGACCCGCCGTTCGACATGCACTATATCGACACCACGTTCTTCCTTGAGGTGGTGCATCCCAAAACCCTGGTGGTGAACAATCCTGTTGAGGTGCGCAACGCGCCGGAGAAGCTTTTCGTCACCAGATTTCCGGGGCTTCAACCGCCGACCCTGATCACCTGGGATCGGGAGGCGGTGCTCGACTTCCGCGCCCGGCACGGCGACATCGTCATGAAGCCCTTGAATGGTCGGGGCGGGTCAGGGGTGACGCGACATCTGACCGACGACCCCAACCTCGACACCATGCTGGAACTGCATGCCGAACTGGGTCGCGAGCCGATCATCGTCCAGAAATTCCTGCCGTCGGTAACGCGCGGCGACAAGCGGATCCTGATGATTGACGGTGAGCCGGTGGGGGCCATCAACCGGATCCCCGCCAAGGGTCAGATCCGCTCCAACCTCGCGGTGGGCGGCGAGGCCCAGCCGGTGGAGCTGAACGCCCGCGACCGGGAGATTTGTGCCGCCATCGGACCCGAGCTGAAAGCACGGGGGCTGATCTTTGTGGGCATCGACGTGATCGGCGAATTCCTGACCGAAATCAACGTCACCTCGCCCACAGGCGCCGTGGCGCTGAAGCGGTTTACCGGCCTCGATGCCACCGACGTGATGTGGCAGCGGATTGAAGCTATCCGGGCCATAGCTTAGGTTGTTGTGTAAGAGACGCGCGGAAGTCACGGAAACGTCTCGCTTTCCCCAATAGTTCTTTATTTGTTCTTGATCTGAGCTGGCTTGTGTGCCTCTCTTGTGGATAACTTACGCCTGGATACAAGAGGTTGAGGTATGGCGGCGCGCGTGGTGACCCTGGCCTTCAGTGGCGTCGAAGCGGTGCGGGTCGACGTACAGGTCCAGTTCACCCGCGGCGAGTCCAAATTCTTTCTGGTCGGCATGGGCGACAAGGCGGTGTCGGAGAGCCGCGAACGGGTCCGCGCCGCCTTCGTGGGCATGGGTCTGGCGCTACCGGCCAAGCGGATCATCGCCAACCTGGCCCCGGCCGACCTGCCCAAGGAAGGGAGCCATTACGACCTCCCGATCGCGCTGGCGATCATGGCGGCGATGGGGATTATCCCGCCTGACGTTCTGGAAGACTGGGCGGCGGTGGGCGAGCTGGCGCTGGATGGCCGGATCACGGCGATCACGGGTGCGCTGCCGGCAGCGGTGGCGGCGGGGGCACTGGGGCTTGGCCTGATCTGTCCCGAAGCCTGTGGGCCTGAGGCCGCGTGGGCCGGTGATACGCGCATCCTGGCGGCGCCCTCGCTGATCGCTCTGGTCAACCATTTTCGCGGCACCCAGATCCTTTCGCCACCAAAGCCCGGGTCCCTGCTGGACGGCGAGCGCGTGCCTGATCTCCGTGACGTGAAGGGCCAGGAGAACGCCAAACGGGCGCTGGAGATCGCGGCTGCCGGTGGGCATAATCTTAGCTTTATCGGCCCGCCCGGGTCCGGCAAGTCGATGATGGCGGCGCGGTTGCCGGGCCTGCTGCCGCCGCTGACGCCCGAAGAGTTGTTGCAGACATCGATGATCCATTCGGTGGCTGGCCTGATCGCCAGGGGCCAACTCACCCGCGCCCGACCGTTCCGCAGCCCTCACCATTCAGCCAGCATGGCGGCACTTACCGGAGGGGGTCACAAGGCCAGGCCCGGCGAGGTTAGCCTGGCCCACAACGGCGTGCTGTTTCTGGATGAGTTGCCGGAGTTCGGGACCCAGGCCCTGGACAGCCTGCGCCAGCCGCTGGAGACCGGCGAGGTCGTGGTGGCGCGCGCCAACGCCCATGTCCGCTATCCGTCGCGATTCCAGCTGGTGGCGGCGATGAACCCATGTCGCTGCGGTCATGGCGGTGCGGGACGCGGAGCCTGTGGCCGGGCGCCGCGGTGCCAGACCGACTACCAAGGGCGCATCTCCGGGCCTTTGATGGACCGCATAGACCTGCAGATCGAGGTCCCGCCGGTGACGGCTGCCGACCTGGCGCTGCCCGCACCGTCCGAGGGCACGGCTGAGGCCGCCGCAAGGGTCACCCAGGCACGACGACTACAGTCGGATCGGGCCGCCGACGCCGAAAGCGGGGGCGCGGTGCTGAACGCATTGGCCGAAGGCGACTGGCTGGAGACGATCGTGGATCTGGACCCGTCGGCGCGGGCGCTACTATCCCGCGCAGCGGAGGCAGGGGGCCTGTCCGCACGCGGCTGGACGCGCACGCTCAGACTGGCTCGCACCATCGCCGACCTCGAAGGCGGCGGCCCGGTGCGGCGGGTGCACATCGCCGAGGCCCTGATCTATCGAAGGGTGGCGCCTGGGGCTTCGGCGGGGTCCGGCGTTTCGGTGTCGTAGTAGGGCGCGGTCCACGCCCCGTAGCCGATGGCCGCAAGGGCAAGGTAACTCCAGATCAAAGCTGCCGTAAGATAGGCCCATCCGCTGACGCCGGTGTCGAGGGCATGCGCAAGGTGGGTCACGACGATCAGGAGGGCAAAGGCGGCAGCAAACAGCGGCCAGAATCGACGGCTGCGCAAGCCCAGCCAGACGTAGAGCGCCAGCAGCGCAACATCGACGGCCATCACATACCACTGCGTGTCGGCGCTATACGATTTGAACACGACGAGAGTTATGGCCCAGTTGGCGAGGTTGCCCGCCGCTGCGAGCCGCTCGTCGTCGCGACCACGCCACAGCGCAAGTCCGCAGACCAGCATGAGCGTGGTTGGCCAGATCCAGACAGGAAGTTGGTAGGTAGGCAAGGCAACGGCCCCCGGTTGATGCCGAGGGCCGCACTTTGACAGACTGGGCCGTGTGTTGGAACGGCCTAAAGACTTAGGACGCGATGCGAAGCGCGCGCATGCTGATGCGATTGGTCTCGACCGCCTGCGGCGGAGGTGTCGCCCCGCCGTCGCCACCCATGGTGATCGCACCCAGTCCGATCTGGCCCTGGACGATGCTGAGTTCCTTGTGGGTCTC
>JANORH010000356.1:0-8966 GCA_031415215.1 Alphaproteobacteria bacterium
CGGGACAATGATCGGGGTGATGGCGGCGGCCGTCACCGTTGTGATGCTGCTGGTCGTATCGCCGATCTAGCTGTGGGTCACGGCCGCGTCCTGAGCCAGCCGTCAGATCAGGTCCAGTGACACGGCCCTGACGTCGCCGCCCCGCCAGCCGCTGCGGGCCTCGGTGCGGTGATCGCGAGCCGCGCCGGTGCGTCCCTGACGCGCCTCGGCTTCGGCCAGGATCCGAAGGGCCAACGCATCCTGCGGCCACTCAGCCAGACTGGCGTGGGCGGCGCGTTCGGCCTCGGCGTAGCGACCGGCCTTGAGTTGTGCGGCGGCCAGGCTGCGGCGAACAGGATACCACCAGGGCGGCGGGTCAAAGTTCTTGGGAACCGGGAAGGCTTTTTCCTGGGCGATGGCCGTGCGGGCGAAAATGACCGCTGCCTGGCTGGTCTGTCCGGACAGCATGGCCGCGCGTCCGGCCAGTACGCCGCCGGCAACCTCCGCTACAGGAATATTGCCGGCTTCGACCGCCCGGACGGCCTCGGCGTGCAAGGCAGCGATAGCGTCAGCTTCGCGCCCGACACCAGCCGCGTCGCCCTTGGCGGCAAAGGCCTCGCCCCGGGCGTAGTGGAAGTAGATTTTCTGGAGCCGTGTATCAGTGGGCGCGCTGGTCAAGGCCAGCGCCCGGTCGGGTGCGTAGCGGCCCAGGGCGATCAGGCTGCGGGCCGCAGCGATGCTGCGCCACTCTGCGCCCGCGGTCGGGAAGCCGGTCCTGGCGTGGTCGGCGTATTTTAGCGCCAAGCCCCGGTCGCCCGACATCATCGCCCCGCCCAGGCCGAACAGATAGTTGTGCAAGTAGTACCGGTTGCCCGGCGCATTCCCGACTGTCGAGATGGCAGACCCCGTCTGCGCGTCCACCTTCATGGCGTCAGCGTTGGCCCGGGCGACGTCCTGATAGAGGCCGACCCGCATCAGGGTATGCGTGCCCATGTGCACGAGATGACCGGCGCTGGGCGCCAGACGACCCAGCTGTTTGGCATAGGGCAGGGCCAACGGCGCGTGGCCGGCGAACTCGGTGGCGTGGATGTAGTAGTGGATCGCCGCCGTCTCATCGGGGTTACGGGCCAGCACGGACTCCAGGATGTCCTGCGCCCGCGCGACGCCGGAGAAATCCTCCTGACGGGCTGGAATGATCAGGGCATGGGCGGTCAGGGTGGCGACCGCAGTATCATCCGGATAGCGCCGCGCGATGGCGTCCATGGCCTTGCCAAAGGCCTGTTCGCGGCCCTCCGGCGGTGCGGTGGGCTGATAGCGAAGCTGAAGGGCGGCGGTCAGGGCGGCCATTCGATCATCGCCGGGCTTGACCAGCTTTGCCGCGCGGTCAGCGACGATCAAGGCGGCGGCAGTCTGTGCGGGCGTGACCGCGTAGTTGAGCGTTGAGCCGAGCGACAGCGCCTCGCCCCAGACACACAGCGCGCAGGACGGATCAAGGGCGGCCGCCTTGGCCAGCGCGCCCTTGGCCTCGGCGTGCAGGAAGCCGTGATAGGATTTGAAACCGAAGTCGAACCAGGCCTGGGCCTCGGCGTTCATGGTGTCGGCGACGAACTGGCTGGTGCCGACGCCCGCCCGGATTTTACCGTCGGCTACGAGCCCGGCGGCAATGGCATTTTCCGCGCCACAGATCGCATTGATGCCAGCCTCGACGGTGTTCGCGCCCAGACCGGTGGGGGAGGCCAGCACCATCGCCGCGCCCAGCGCCAAAGCAAATTTCAAAGCCGTTGCCCCCTGTTGTTCGGGCCCAGCATCGCGCGGTCCGGCCCGCGCCGCAACCGTCAGGCGCTGAGGATCGGCGGTTTGAACTGGCCGGTGGGCGACAGGGTGAAGACCTCGATGCCGGTTTCGGTGACGCCGCACGAATGTTCACATTGAGCCGACAGCGACTTGTCGCGGGTGACCGCCGTCCAGCCGTCCGACAGCAGTTTCACCGGATGCTTGCCCAGATTGACCATGGGTTCGATGGTGAAAAACATGCCGGGCCGCAGCAACTCGCCGGTACCCTTCTGGCCGAAATGCAGGATGTTGGGCGCGTCGTGGAACACCTTGCCCAGGCCGTGGCCGCAGAAGTCGCGCACCACCGAACAGCGCATGCTTTCCACATAGGTCTGGATGGCGTGGCCGATATCGCCGGTGCGCGCGCCGGGCTTCACGGCGTCCAGGCCGCGTTGCAAGGCTTCGTAGGTGACATCCACCAGTCGCTTGGCGCGCGGGGCCACAGGGCCGACACCATACATCCGCGAGGTGTCGCCGTGCCAGCCGTCGACGATGACGGTGACGTCGATATTGACGATATCGCCCTCGCGCAGCACCCGCTCGCCGGGGATACCGTGACAGACGATGTGGTTAGGGCTGATGCAGGTGGTCTTGGTGTAGCCTCGATAGCCGAGGCAGGCGGGGATCGCGCCGTGATCGAGGATAAACTCGCGCGCCAGGGTGTCGAGATGGTCGGTGATGACGCCCGGTACCACATGCGGCGCAAGCATGTCCAGACACTCGGCCCCCAGCCGACCGGCGGCGCGCATGCCTTCGAAGCCAGCGGCGTCATGCAGCTTGATCTGGCCCGTGCGATGGTCGGCGTCGAGGGTATCGGTCATGGGATGCTCCGGGGGCCTATGTCGCTCTTTTGGAGTGAAAATTCAACCGGGGCTGCCGACCCAGGGAAGGCGATCAGCGATCCGCACGGCCTCTGTCGTAATCTCGCAGGCCCGCACCAGCACCTCCACCCCCGCCGTCGCAGCGTCCGTCAGCCCCCGCGCATAGGCTGGATCCAGATCGTGGCAAGCGGCGAAGGCGTCACAGTCTGTGCGCTGGACCACGAACAACATGACGGCGCGTTCGCCCGCCTCAACCATGACGGTGAGTTCCTTCAGGTGCTTCAGCGAACGCGCGGCCACGCAATCTGGAAATTCGGCGAGCGTGCCTGCGCGCCGCAGGTGGCAGTTCTTCACTTCCAGCCAACACCGCGCGCGGTCCGGCGCCTCAAGCAAAAAATCCACACGGGAGTTGGTCCCGTAACGCACCTCGCGGCGGTGGGTCGCGTATCCCGTGAGCTCAGGGATCGTGTCCGCGGCGAGCGCCTCGGCGACCAGGCGGTTGGGGTGCATGGTGTTGATCCCGACAAGCCCACCGTCGGCCTCGACCAGCTCAAGGGTATGGGCCAGCTTGCGTTTGAGATTGTCGGAGCGGGAAACCCAGGCCCGTAGTCCCGGCGTGTTCAACCCCAGCATGGCACCGGGGTTGGGACAGTGGGCGGTGATCTCGCGACCGTCATCCAGCACGACGTCTGCGAAGAAGCGTTTGTAGCGGCTGACGAGCACGCCACGTTCGACGGGGGAGGGGAAGTCCATCAAGCTTGATTCGAATCGAGGGCATCAGCGACTAGATCGATGCCCCAACCAATGCCGCAATCCGCCAAGACTCTCATCTGTGTTGCGTCAAGCCAGACGCCTGCCTGCTCGCCACCTGCACAGTGCAGTCCGCCATAGATCTCAATTGATTGCGGGGACAATTCGTCACGGAGGCGATGAAATCTTTGAGTCCGGCCGCCAAGCATCGCTACGAGTTTGTCTATTGCACGTGAATGGTCACCGCCACTGCCGATTTCATCGTGGATGGCGAACTGCCAAGAAGTTTTTCTGAAAGGCTTGCCGCTGCATGGCGAAATATCACCAACCACGCTGGAGAATGTCGGTTGGACATCCAGTATCTCAGTCACACGATCAGGAGATCCTTCGAAGCCGACGATTAACAGGCTTAGCATCGATATTCCCAAGGTTGAACGCTACATATGCTTGATATTTTGGCCACCGCGTCAACGCTGAACTTCCCGGCTAGTTGCCCGAAAATTCCCGTGGCGGGAAAGAGATGTTGTTTCCCGCTGTGGGAACTGGTATGAGCATGCCATGAGGATTGTGGCCCAGAGCTCGCTTCAAGCCTTTTGGAAAAGGCACCCGTCAACGGAAACGGCGCTGCGACTTTGGCTGGCGGTGGCGCGGCAGGCAACATGGCGCACTATGAGCGAACTGCAGGATCGCTGGCCTCAAGCTAAGGTGTTGAATGCGGAACGAGTGCGGTTTCAGATCGCCGGCGGCGACTACCGGATGATCTGCGCGGTTCAGTTCCGCGCCGGGATCTGCTGGATCAAGTTCATCGGAACCCATTCGCAGTACGACCGCATCGATGCGTTGAACGTGGACATGTACTAGGAGGCGGCGATGGAACCCCGGCCCATTCACAACAAAGACGACCTGCGCGCTGCAATGGAAGAGATGCGCCGACTGTGGGATGCTGAGGATGCGCGAGACGTTCGGCGGCTGGCCGACTGGGGGACGCTCGTCGATCTCTATGAGGCCAGCCTGATCGCACCCCCGCGTGGTCTTGATCCGGTTTCGGTGATTGTTGCCGACATGGAAATGAACGGTCGAACGCGCGGCGATCTCGCCGCCATTGTGGGGCAAAACCGGGCGACTGAATTGATGGGCCGGAAGCGGGCGCTGACCTTGCCGATGATCCGTCGCCTGCATCGGGAATGGGGTATTCCGGCGGAGCTCCTGATCGCAGAGTGCGAGATCGCCGCCGCCTGACCAGGGCGCGTGCGGTCACTACGTCGAAAACCCTCGATCCGGTTCTATCCGGATCAAGGGTTTCAACTTCGGCAAGGGCGCGACGCGGGGCGTCACGCCATCGGGCTCTCCGAACCTATCGCTTTTCGGTGGTGGTCGTGGTGCTGGTGGTGGAGCCTGGATCACCGGTCATGGCGTCGGGTGCCGTGGTTGTGGTCGACTCGGTCGTGGTGGTGCTGGCTTCAGGGGCCGGCGTGGTGATGTTGACCGCTGGCGGCGTGACGGTGATCTCGGTCGGCGCTGCGGGAGCCGGCGGATCGGCTTCCTGAGTCTGCGAGCAGGCTGACAGGCTCATGGCCAGGATGGCGGCGGCGATAATGGCGGCGTTGTTCATGTGGCGTACCCCGGAGGTGGATTCCTCGAATGACCAACGCCGTGAGGTGGATTTTCGTTGCGCCTGTTGGTGAGCCGCCAGCGTGCGGCTACAACCAGCCACCATTTTCCGGGAGCCGAAATGAGCCAGCCGAACGAAGACCGCGTCACTGCCGCCGTGCTGGTGATCGGCGACGAGATCCTTTCCGGCCGGACACAGGACACCAACACCCGCGACATCGCCCGCTATCTGGGTGTGATCGGCGTGGATCTGGCCGAGACCCGCACGGTGCCGGATGTGATGGACGAGATCGTCGACGCGTTGAATGCGCTCCGGGTCCGCTATGACTATGTGATCACGACGGGCGGGATCGGGCCGACGCATGACGACATCACGGCCGATGCCGTAGCGCAGGCGTTCGGGGTCGAGCTCTACGAACACCCGGACATCATTGCCATGATGGCATCGCGCTGGGGTGGTGAGGTCAACGCCGCTCGGCGTCGGATGGCCCGAATTCCGGTCGGTGGCGACATGGTCAAGAACCCGGTGCAGGGGCCCCCTGGCTTCACCATTGGCAATGTCTTCACCTTGGCCGGCGTGCCGCAAATCATGCGCGGGATGCTGGAGGATGTTGGTCCCCGGATGCGGGGCGGACGACCAACGGTGTCGCGCACGGTGCGGGTCGAGGGTTCTGGCGAGGGCGTGATCGCTGCCCCGCTGGAAGCCGTCGCCAAGGCGCATCCGGATATGTCGCTTGGCAGCTATCCATTCTACGGGGCCGACGGTTATGGCTCGAACCTGGTGCTGCGAAGCCGTGACGCGGCCCAGTTGGTCGACGTGGTCATCGAGCTGATTGCTGCGCTGAAAAGTGCAGGCATCGAAAACGTGATCGAAGTGCAGGCCGCGTAGCGTCAGCGCAGAGAAGCTTGACCGACGTGGGGGCGCCCGCAACAAGTCGTCCGCAAACCAGGGGAGGCTACCAAGATGGCGTTCAATTCTTTCGACCTGACCGGCAAGGTGGGTCTGATTACGGGCGGCAACGGCGGGATCGGTCTGGGGATGGCCGAGGGGCTTGCCGCGGCAGGGGCCAGGGTCGCCGTCTGGGGGCAGAACCGGGACAAGAATGCCAAGGCCGAAGAGACGCTGAAGGCCTATGGCGTCGATGTGCTGGTCCAGAAGGTGGATGTCGCCGACGAGGCCGCTGTGGTGGCCGCAGTCGCCGAGGTGCTGGCCAAATTCGGCCGCATCGATTTCTGCGCCGCCAACGCCGGGCTGGGTGGCGGGGCTCCCTTCGAGGAAATGACCACCGAGAAGTGGCGCCGCGTCACGACGGTCAACCTGGACGCCGTGTTCTGGACGTTTCGTGAGGCGGCCAAGCATATGATCGCCCGCGCCCGGGCGGGAGATCCTGGCGGGTCTTTGCTGGTGACGTCCTCGACCTCGGCGATCCACGGCGCGCCGCGCAACCAAGCCTATGCGGCGACCAAAGGCGCGGTACTGTCGATGGTGCGTGGGCTGGCGGTGGAGTATGCCCGTCACGGCATCCGGGCCAATTCAGTGCTGCCGGGCTGGATCCGCTCGGACATGACGGCGGCGGCCCAGAAGTGGGACAAGTTCAACGATCAGGTGATCGGTCGCGTGCCGATGCGTCGCTGGGGCGAGCCGGAGGATTTCTCAGGGTTGGCGGTTTATCTGGCGTCCGACGCCTCGAAGTTCCACACCGGCGACGCCTTCGTCATCGATGGCGGCTACACAATCTATTGAGAGATCCCGCATGAGCGATCCCTACGCCCGCTACACGCGGCTGAAGTTCGAACGCCCGGCGACAGGCGTACTGCGCATCATCATGAGTAATCCGGGCAAGCTCAACGCAACCGACGCAGTGATGCACCGGGAACTGGCCGAGGTATGGCGCGATGTGGATGCCGACCCTGACACCCGTTGCGCGATTCTGACCGGGGAGGGCGACACGTTCTCGGCCGGCGGCGATTTCGAGATGATCCAGGGCATTGTCGATGACTTCGAAATCCGGGTGCGGTCCATGCGTGAGGCCCGCGACATTGTCATGAACATCATCGACTGCCAGACCCCGGTGGTCAGTGCGATGCGCGGCGTGGCGGTGGGCGCGGGCCTGGTTTGTGGCTTGCTGGCGGATGTCTCGATCGCTGCGCCGGAGACGCGGATCATCGATGGTCACACGCGTTTGGGCGTCGCGGCCGGCGATCACGCCGCGATCATCTGGCCGCTGCTGTGCGGGATGGCCAAGGCCAAGTACTATCTGCTGACTTGCGATCCCTTGAGCGGTCAGGAGGCCGAGCGGATCGGACTGATTTCGCTGTGCGTGCCCGACGACCAGCTGGACGCCAAGGCGTTGACGGTCGCTGTGAAACTGGCGAACGGCGCGCCGCGCGCCATTGCCTGGACCAAACATGCCCTCAACCACTGGCTACGCTCAGCTGGACCCGCCTTTGACGCCTCATTGGCGTTGGAGTTTCTTGGCTTTACCGGGCCGGAGGCGGCGGAAGGGCTGGCCTCACACCGGGAGAAGCGCAAGCCGAAGTTCGTCTAAGCCGGAGAGCTGAGGTTTATCCGGACGTCGAGGTCGGCAAGGGATAGCGATATCCCGGACCTTCGCTGTCGGCAGCAGCCCGTTGTGCGTCGGCAAACTCCCAATTGGCGACATTGTCGAACCAACTTTCGAGAAAACCTTTCCGGTCATTTTTGTAGTCGAGATAGTAGGCGTGTTCCCACAAATCGCAGACCAATAAGGGCGTGAGTCCGACCCGGATCAGCATGTCGTCGGCGTCGTGTGTTGAAACGACCTTCAAGCCTTCGGGTCCCGAGACGATCCAGACCCAACCAGACCCGAAGTGGCCAACGCCCTCGTCGACGAACGCAGTCTTCAACCCAGCCAGGCTGCCAAAGGCTCCGTCAATCGCGCGCGAAAGGCCGTTCGTTGGACCATCACCGCCCGGGGCACGCATGCACTGCCAGAAGAATCCATGGTTCCAGGCCTGAGCTACGTTGTTGAACAGGAGCTTGTCGCCCTTCGCCTTGGCGGTGCGGACCACGTCTTCGAGTTTTTCCCCTGACAGTCTGGCGGTCTTCACCAGTTCATTGGTCTTGTCGACATAGGCCTTGTGGTGCTTGCCATGATGGACCTTGAGCGTTTCGGCCGAGACGAAGGGTGCCAGGGCGTCATCCGGATAGGGAAGATCGGGAAGGACATGCATCAGAAAGCCCAGGGCTAGGGACGGTGCCGGTTTTCGACCCGCTGCTGCCTCAACCCCTGTGACTTGGCCATGGTTCCCATCGCCGAGGTGACTTCAATACATTAAGGCATGAAGGGTCAGCGACCCCGCCGACCCGCCTTGACCTCTGCAGGATTCAGAAAGCCGTCTCTGTTGGTGTCGATTTCACCGAACCGCACTTCTGCCCGGGCGGCCAGTTCCTGAGGGGAGAGCGCGCCGTCGCCAGACAGGTCGTTGGCCTTGAAGATCCTCTGGACCGCGCCCTTCACGCCGGGCAGGCGCGCAAATGCTGGCAGCTCCGATAGGGTGACTTGACCATCGCGGTTCTTGTCGAACTTCATGGACTCCGACACGAGGCCATTGCGGTACTCCGCGCGCGAGGTCCGGCCATCCTTGTCTGCGTCAAATCCGGCCAGATCCGAGGGCTGGGCCAAGGTTGGCTCGACGCAGACCAAGGTGCCCATCAGGCTGAACAGGCTGAGCTTTTTGAACGAATACATAGGCGCTCCCGCCACCGGGTGGCCGCGCCGAAATGTGCGACCCAGCGCCAATGGTCAAGCCTCCAGCGTCAGATGGAGTTCAGGTTCCAGCTGCCGTTGGCGTCGCGGCAGGCGTCGAATTGCTCGCGAACCGTCGGCTGGCCACGCTCGTTTATTGTCTGTTCGACGCGGCGGCAGTCGCCGCTCAGGCCACCATCGACCCGTTGTGTCATCGACCCGGAAACGTAACCCTGCACCAGGC
>JANORH010000357.1:0-5596 GCA_031415215.1 Alphaproteobacteria bacterium
AGTGAGGTTCGCGTGAGCGTCCGTCGTCTAGCCGCCGTACAGCCGGCCAGCTTTGCCTTCAAGCCGGCGACGCTGAAGGCCGCAAAAGTGTGGATGGAAAACTTCCCGGCCGGCAAGCAGCAGTCCGCCGTGGTGCCGACGCTGTGGCTGGTCCAGAAGCAGGAGGGCTGGCTGTCCGAGCCCTCTATCCGCGCTGTGGCCGAACTTCTGGGCATGCCGGTGATCCGGGTGCTGGAGGTCGCGACCTTCTACACCATGTTCATGCTGGAGCCGGTGGGCGAGGTGGCCC
This sequence comes from Alphaproteobacteria bacterium, assembly GCA_031415215.1. Classification (GTDB taxonomy): domain Bacteria; phylum Pseudomonadota; class Alphaproteobacteria; order Caulobacterales; family Caulobacteraceae; genus Phenylobacterium. Next base: position 290 of record JANORH010000357.1, read on the forward strand.
TGGTTCAGGTTTGCGGCACCACGCCCTGCCAGACGCGCGGATCTGAGGACCTGCTGGCCGTCTGCAAGCGCAAGTTCGGTCCACAGAACCATCGCTCGGCGGACGGCAAATTCTATTGGCAGGAAGTCGAATGCCTGGGGGCGTGCGCGAACGCGCCGATGGCGGCGATCAATGACCAGTACTACGAAGACCTGACGCCGGAGAGTTTCGAAAAGCTGCTGGACGACTTCGCGGCGGGCAAAAAGCCCAAGCCCGGCTCGTTGATCGGACGCCAGGGCTCAGCGCCTGAGGGCGGCGCGACAACGCTGACTGACGCCAGGTTGTTCGACGGTTCGCTAGGCAAGAAAATCAAGATACCGAATCTGCCGACGAAGGTGGGGGCGTGAGGGCCGCACAGCATCACTTCACCTCCCCCGCAAAGCGGCGGGAGGGGGACCGCGCCCCGCAGAGGGCGTGGTGGAGGGGGCGAGCCCCAAGCTCAGCGTGTTCACGGCTTCAGATGACTCAGTGGATGGGGCTTGCCCCCTCCACCCCCCGCTCTTCGCTGCGCTCGGCGGGCGGTCCCCCTCCCGCCACTTCGTGGGGGAGATAAGAGTCGTGTCATTGACCCCGGAACTCGCCGCCCAGAAGAAGCGCCTCACCGTCATGGCGGTGATCAATGTGGTCTGCGTGGTGATCGCGTTGGCGTCGATTGTGGTGCATTTCCAGTTCGCCCTCGACTGGGCGCTGTTTGTGTTCGGCGGCGCGCTGCTGGTGGGTTTCGCGACGCAGATATGGTTCATCGCCGGCTTCCGCCGGAAGGGAGTTTAGGCGTGACGGGCATTCTGGCCGACAAGGACCGGATTTTTCTGAACCTCTATGGCCAGCGTGACTGGGGCCTGGAGGGAGCGAAGGCGCGTGGCGCGTGGAACGGCACCAAGGACATTGTGCGCCAGACGCCGGAGTGGATCTGCGACCAGATGAAGGCGTCCGGACTGCGCGGTCGCGGTGGAGCGGGCTTCGCCACGGGCCTGAAGTGGACCTTCATGCCGAAGGTCGTGAGCGAGCGGCCCCACTATCTGCTGGTCAACGCCGACGAGAGCGAGCCGGGCGCTTGCAAGGACCGCGACATCCTTCGCAACGACCCGCACCTGCTGATCGAAGGCTGCGTCATTGCCTGCAAGGCGATGCGGTCCCACCAGGCCTACATCTATATCCGAGGCGAATATGTGCATGAGCGCGAGCGCCTGACGGCTGCGATCAAGCAGGCCTATGAGGCCAAGCCGATCGGCAAAGTTTCCATTTTGCGCTACGTCGTCGATGTCGGCCTGCAGCATGGCGGCGGGGCCTACATCTGCGGCGACGAGACGGCGCTGATGGAGAGCTTTGAGGGCAAGAAGGGCCAGCCGCGCCTGAAGCCGCCATTCCCGGCAGGCGCCGGCATCTATGGCTGTCCGACCACGGTGAACAATGTCGAGACCATCGCGGTGGTCGGGACGATCCTTAGGCGGGGCGCCGACTGGTTCGCCCAGTTCGGGACCGAGAAGTCGACAGGCACCAAGCTGTTCGCTGGCTCCGGCCACCTGAACAAACCCTGCGTGGTCGAAGATGCGGTCGGTATCAGCGTCAAGCAACTAATCGAGGACCATTTCGGCGGCGTACGCGGCGGCTGGGGGAACCTGAAGGCTGTAATCCCCGGCGGTATCTCGGTGCGGATGATCCCCGCCGAGGAGGCCGAGGTCGCGCTGATGACCTATGAGGATTTGCAGGCTCGGGGCTCGGGCCTCGGCACCGGCACCATGATCGTGTTCGACAAGGACGCCGATCTGGTGAAGGCCATCGCGCGGGCCAGCTATTTCTACAAGCATGAGAGTTGCGGCCAGTGCACGCCCTGCCGCGAAGGCACGGGCTGGATGTGGCGGGTGATGGAACGGATGGTCACCGGCGAGGCCGAGATGTCCGAGATCGACATGCTGTTGGACGTGGCGTCCCAGGTCGAGGGCCACACCATCTGCGGCCTCGGCGACGCGGCCGCGTGGCCGATCCAGGGCCTGTTCCGCCACTTCCGCCACGAGGTGGAGGATCGCATTACCAGTTATCGCGCGCGCAAAGGCAGCTATGCCGGCGCCTCGATCGCGGCGGAGTAAGCGCCATGCCTATCGCCAAGGTCGACGGGGTCGAGGTTGAGTTCGAAGCGGGGATGAATGTCCTGCAAGTCGCTGAACTTGCCGGCAAAGAGATACCGCGTTTCTGCTACCACGAGCGGCTGAGCATCGCCGGCAACTGCCGCATGTGTCTGGTCGAAGTGAAGCCGGGCCCGCCGAAGCCGCAGGCGTCGTGCGCCCTGCCGGCCGCCGAGGGCCAGGAAATCTTCACCGATACCCCGATGGTCCGGAAGGCCCGTCACGGGGTGATGGAATTCCTGCTGATCAATCACCCGCTGGATTGCCCGATCTGCGACCAGGGCGGCGAGTGCGATTTGCAGGATCAGGCCATGGGCTATGGCCGCGACGAAAGCCGCTATGCCGACAACAAGCGCGCCGTCGAAGAGAAATTTATGGGGCCGTTGATCAAGACGGTCATGACGCGGTGCATCCAGTGTACGCGATGCGTACGCTTCATCACCGAGGTGGCCGGCGTGCCGGAAATCGGCCTGATAAGTCGCGGGGAAGATGTTGAAATTACGACTTATCTCGACAAGGCGGTGATGTCCGAACTGTCAGCCAACATCATCGACTTGTGCCCCGTGGGCGCTTTGACCTCCAAGCCTTATGCGTTCAATGCACGGCCCTGGGAACTCAAGAAGACCGAGAGCATCGATGTGATGGATGCGCTGGGCTCGGCCATCCGGGTCGATGCGCGCGGGTCGGCGGTGCTGCGGGTGTTGCCCCGGACCAACGAGGCGATCAACGAGGAGTGGATATCCGACAAGACCCGTTACGCGGTGGACGGCTTGGCCCGGCAACGGCTGGACCAGCCGTTCCTGCGGGTCGGCGGCAAGCTGACGCCTGCGACCTGGGTCGAGGCACTGGATGCCGTGGCGGCAAAGGTCAGGGCGACGACGCCCGAACGGATCGGCGTGATCGCGGGCGATCTGCAGGACGCAGAGTCCATGAAGGCGGCGCTGGACCTGTTCGGCGGGATGGGCGTGACCAGCCTGGACTGTCGTCAGGACGGCATGGTGCTGGGCGGTGGGGCGCGCGAGAGCTGGCTGCTGAACTCCACGATCCAGGGCCTTGAAGATGCAGATGTAATTCTCTTGGTCGGTACAAATCCCCGGCTTGAAGCGCCGGTGCTGAATGCCCGGTTGCGCAAGCGCTGGATGGCGGGGGCGCTGAAGATCGGTGTGATCGGCGAGGCGGCCGACCTGACCTATGACTACGAGTATGTGGGGGCCGGGGCAGGCGCTCTGAACACCCTGGGCAAGTCCAAGGGTGGTTTCCTGACCGCGCTGAAGGCCGCGAAGGCCCCGGCGATCATCGTCGGTGCGGGCGCGTTGGGCCGGACAGACAGTCCATCGGTTCTGCTAGCCGCAGCCTCTGTGGCCAAGAGCTACAGCATGGCGTGGAACGTGTTGCACACGGCGGCCAGCCGGGTAGGGGGGCTCGATCTGGGCTTCGTCCCGGGAGAGAACGGCAAGACCGCCGCTCAGCTGGCGGCCAAGGGCGGTGCCGATGTGCTGGTGCTGCTGGGTGCAGACGAGATCGATGTCTCCAGGTCAGACGCCTTCGTGGTCTATCTGGGCACTCACGGCGACGCAGGTGCTCACCGCGCCGACGTGATCCTGCCGGGCGCAGCCTACACGGAAAAAAACGGCATCTACGTGAACACAGAGGGCCGGGTTCAACTGGGCGTCCGCGCGGTGTTCCCCAAGGGCGAGGCCAAGGAAGACTGGGCAATCCTGCGGGCGTTGTCCGAGCGGATGGGAGCCAAACTTCCTTACGACACGCTGGATCAGTTGCGGGCGAAGCTGTTCGCGGATCACCCGACATTTGGTCGCATAGACTATGTGGCGGATCAGCCCGGGGCCATCGATCTTGGATCGCTGGGGACCGAGGGCGCGCTGTCCGATGCGCCGTTGGTGAGTGGCCTCAAGAGCTTCTACCTCTCCAACCCCATCGCGCGCGCCAGCGTGACCATGGCCGAATGTGCCGCGCTTGCGTCGAGCGCGACCAAGATGGCGGCGGAGTAGCGCGGATGGAATTCTGGGCTACCCCCGTTGGCTGGACGATCCTCGCCTTCGCTCACATCCTGGCTGTGACGGTTTCGCTACTGTTGATTGTGGCCTTCATTATCTATGGCGACCGCAAGATCTTTGCGGGCGTTCAGGCGCGCAAGGGCCCCAACGTGGTGGGGCCGTTCGGCCTGCTGCAGTCTTTCGCCGATCTGGGCAAATTTCTGGTCAAGGAACTTGTCATCCCGGCCGGTGCCGACAAGGCGGTGTTTCTGCTGGCACCGCTGATCAGCGTGACCCTGGCGTTCGGTGCCTGGGCGGTGATGCCATTCGCGCCCGGTTGGGCGATCTCAGACATCAACGTCGGAATTCTCTATCTGTTCGCGGTGTCGTCGATGGGTGTCTACGGGATCATCATGGGCGGTTGGGCTTCCAACTCGAAGTATCCGTTCCTGGGCTCCCTCCGCTCGGCGGCACAGATGGTGTCCTACGAGGTCTCCATCGGCTTTGTGATCATCACGGTGATCCTGCTGGCCGGGACCATGAATCTGAACCAGATCACAGAGGCTCAAGCCGGCGGCTTCTGGAACTGGTACATGTTCGGCGGCGGTCTGGATAATCTGCCCCTGATCCTGATCATGTTTCCGATGGGGGTGATCTTCTTCATCTCGGGCCTGGCGGAAACGAACCGTCCGCCCTTCGACCTGCCCGAGGCAGAGTCGGAACTCGTGGCGGGGTATGCAGTAGAGTACGGCTCCACGCCCTACCTGCTGTTCTATCTGGCCGAAATGCTGAACATCGTCCTGATGAGCGGGCTGATGGCGGTGCTGTTCCTCGGGGGCTGGAATGCGCCCTGGCCGGCAGATTACCTGACCAGCTGGCCTGCGTGGCTGGCCAGCCTGCATGGCCTGTTCTTCTTCGCGATCAAGACGATTTTCGTCTTCTTCATGAACGCCATGGTTCGCGCGATCGTGCCGCGTTACCGCTATGATCAGCTGATGCGCCTGGGGTGGAAGGTGTTCCTGCCGACGTCATTGGTGGCTGTGGCGGTCGTGGCGGGCTGGCAGGTTTACACCGGGTTCGGATCATGATGCGGATCGCGACCCTGATCAGTCTGACGCTTGCGCTCACGGCCTGCGCCAGCGGCGTCGGAA
>JANORH010000358.1:0-8064 GCA_031415215.1 Alphaproteobacteria bacterium
GGAAACCCTGGACCTCGTTCTCGCCGGTCAGTGGATCGAGGTGAACCTCGAAGGTTGACGGCGTGGGCGGCGGCGGGGGTTCCTCGAATGAGAATTCCACGGTCATCAGCCAGCGGGTGACGTTCAGGCGCAGGTCGCTGAGCAGCTTTTCGAACAGGGTGAAGGCTTCGGTCTTGAACTCGTTCAGCGGGTCACGCTGGCCGTAGCCGCGCAGGCCGATCACCGTGCGCAGGTGGTCGATGTGCATCAGGTGCTCACGCCACTGCAGGTCGACCGTCTGGAGCATGAAGCTCTTTTCGATGTTCCGCATGTGGTCGCCGACCAGCAGGTTGCGTTCGACGGCACGGGCGTCAGAGGCCTTGCGGATACGTTCTTCGATTTCCTCATTGCCGATACCATCTTCGGCGGCCCAGTCGGCGAGCGGCAGCTGCAGACCCAGGTTTTGCTGGACCTGGGTGTCGAGGCCCTCGATGTCCCATTGCTCGGCATAGGCCTTGGGCGGCAGGTGGCGGACCACGAACTCGCTGATCACCTCGTCACGGAACTCGCCGATGATCTCCTGAAGATCGGTGGCCTCCATAAACTCCTGGCGCTGTTCGAACACGGCCTTGCGCTGGTCGTTGATGACGTCGTCGTACTTGAGCAGGTTCTTGCGCATTTCGTAGTTGCGCTGCTCGACGCGTTTCTGAGCGGTGGCGATGGCGCTGTTCAGCCACTTGTGGGTGATCGCCTCACCCTCCTGGACGCCGAAGGTGCGCATGATGGAGTCCAGACGCTCGCCTGCGAAAATGCGCAGCAGATCGTCCTCGCAGGAGAGGAAGAACTTGGAGTGGCCGGGGTCGCCCTGACGACCGGTGCGACCGCGCAGCTGGTTGTCGATGCGCCGGCTTTCGTGGCGCTCGGTGCCGAGCACGAACAGGCCGCCGGAGGCCAGGGCCTGTTCCTTCAGATCCTTGATGTCGGCTTCGATCTCGGCCTTCTTGTCCAGCGCCTGCTGGGGCGTGACCTCGACGCCGGCGTCGCGCTGTTCCTCGCGCCAGGTGGCCAGGCGCATGTCGACGTTGCCGCCCAGCTGGATGTCGGTGCCGCGGCCGGCCATATTGGTGGCGATGGTCACTGCGCCCGGCACGCCGGCGTCGGCGACGATCCCGGCTTCCTGCTCGTGATAACGGGCGTTCAGCACACTGTGCGGGATGCCGCGGATGGTCTTGCCGTCCAGCTCGAAGGTGTGGGCCTTGAGCATTTCGGACAGCAGTTCCGACTTCTCGATCGACACCGTGCCGACCAGGATCGGTTGCTTGCGGCGATAGCAGTCCTCGATCAGCAGGCAGACGGCGTGGTTCTTTTCCGCCGAGGTCCTGTAGACCTCGTCGTCATCGTCGATGCGGACGACGGGCCGGTTGGTGGGGATCTCGGCGACATCCATCTTGTAGATGTCGAGGAATTCCTGGGCCTCGGTCGAGGCCGTTCCGGTCATGCCCGACAGCTTGGCATAGAGGCGGAAGTAGTTCTGGATGGTCACCGAGGCCAGGGTCTGGTTCTCGGGCTGGACGACAGCGCCTTCCTTGGCCTCGATGGCCTGATGCAGGCCTTCCGACAGACGGCGGCCCTGCATCATGCGACCGGTGAACTCGTCGATCAGGATCACCTCGCCGGCGCGGACGATGTAGTCCTTGTCGCGGACATAGATGACGTTCGCGCGCAGGGCCTGATTGATGTGGTGCACAACCGAGATGTTGGCCGGGTCGTAGAGGCCGGCGCTGTCGGCTTCCAGATGACCGGCGGCGGCGACCATCTCCTCGATGGTTTCCGAGCCCTCTTCGGTCAGGATCACCTGTTTCTGCTTCTCGTCGTATTCGTAGGTCGTCGTGTCCTTGATCAGCTCTTTGACCAGCAGATCCATGGTCCGATAGAAATCGCTCTTGTCGTCCGTGGGACCCGAGATGATCAATGGCGTGCGCGCCTCGTCGATCAGGATCGAGTCCACCTCGTCGACGATCGCGAAGTTGTGGCCGCGCTGGACCATCTCGGACACGTCATAGACGAGGTTGTCGCGCAGGTAGTCGAAGCCGAATTCGTTGTTGGTGCCGTAGGTAATGTCCGAGCCATAGGCTGCCTGGCGCTCGGCCTGGCTGAGGCCGTGGACAATCACGCCGACGCTCAGGCCCAGGAACCGATAGACCTGACCCATCCACTCGCTGTCGCGCTGGGCGAGATAGTCGTGGACGGTGATAACATGGACGCCCTTGCCGGCCAGGGCGTTCAGATAAACCGGACCGGTGGCGACCAGGGTCTTGCCCTCGCCGGTCCGCATCTCGGCGATGCCGCCCTTGTGCAGGATCATGCCGCCGACCAGCTGGACGTCATAATGGCGTTGGCCCAGAACGCGGCGCGCCGCCTCGCGGACCACGGCGAAGGCTTCTTCCAGCAGGCCGTCCAGGGTCTCGCCCTTGGCCAAGCGCTCGCGGAATTCCACGGTCTTGGCCCGCAGCTGCTCGTCGGTGAGCGCATGCGTCACCGGCTCCAGCGCCGTGATCTTGAGCGCGCGAGCCGCCAGGCCCTTGACCTTGCGATCGTTGGAGGAGCCGAAGAAGCGTTGGAATATGGTCAAGTGCTAGTCCGATCGTGCGAGCCGCGCGCGGCGATAAAGCCCTTCGCCGCCGGGGCAAAAGCGCTCTTTCAGGGGCGGGGGAGACTTAAGGAGTGACCCCGTCCAAGTCAACGAGGGCACCCCTATTCGAGGTTGACCAACGTCGCAGGCTCTATACCGTCGATCTCACTATGAAGGCTTAATCGCACATAAGCGCCGCGCACTCCGCTGGCCATTTGCGACGCGCAGGGACCCACAAGTTCCGGCGCGACTCCTTTCTCTGTCTGAAAGACCTTCATGACCAAGGACACCACGACAAACCGCTATAGCTCCATTGCGGCGGAAATCTACGACATCGACAAACCCTATTTCGCCCTGGCAGACACAGCCTTCCACCTGGAACGGTTTCGGGGTTTTGACCGGCCGATCCTGGAACCCGCCTGCGGATCCGGTCGCACGATGATCCCGTTCCTGCAGGCGGGGCTGGACATCACGGGGTTTGATCCCAGCCCCGAGATGCTGGATCGCTGCCGGGCTCGGGCGGCAGAGGCAGGGTTCTCGCCGGCTCTCAGCCCGCAAAGGTATGAGGACTTTGCCTACGAGCGGCGGTTCGGCGCGATCATTGTGCCCGCGGGGTCGTTCACCCTGATCGACGACTTTTCCGTTGCCCTGGCGGTGCTTCGCCGGTTCCATGCGGCGATGGAGCCGGGGGGCGCGCTTGTTCTGGATATCCAGGGCCTCAATGCCCTGGCCGCCCAGGGACAAGACCGACGTCGCTGGACGGCGCCTAATGGCGACCTGCTGACGCTGGAGGGGGTGCGCTCCCGCACCGACTGGTTCCGGCAAAAAGCGGAAGCCACCTATCGCTACGAACGCTGGCGCGACCATCAGTTGGTGGAAACCCAGTTCGACGTCATGGCCCAACGATTCTGGGGGCTGGACGAGTTCCGGATGACGCTGGAGGCCGCGGGGTTCAGCGCGGTGTCCGTCGTCGGGAACTATGACCGGTCCCGGGGCGTGCGGGGGTCGGACCGAACCTGGACCTTCGAGGCGGTGCGAGCGTAGGGCACAAACGAAAAGGCCCTCCCGCGAGGGAGGGCCGATCCGTTTCAATGCGCAGAAGTCTAGTAGATCTCGAACAGGCCGGCACCGCCCTGGCCGCCGCCGATGCACATGGTCACCACGCCCCACTTGGCCTTGCGACGACGGCCTTCCTGCAGGATGTGGCCAGTCAGGCGCGCACCGGTCATGCCGAAGGGGTGGCCGATCGAGATGGAGCCACCGTTGACGTTGTACTTCTCCGGGTCAATGCCCAGCTTGTCACGGCTGTAGAGGCACTGGCTGGCGAAGGCCTCGTTCAGTTCCCAGATGTCGATGTCGTCGACCTTCAGACCTTGGCGCGCCAACAGCTTGGGGATCGCGAAGACGGGACCGATGCCCATTTCGTCAGGCTCGCAGCCGGCCACGGCCCACGACACAAACCGGCCCATGGGCTCCAGACCACGCCGCTCGGCTTCCTTGGCTTCCATCATCACGACCATGGCGGCACCGTCGGAGAGTTGGCTGGCATTGCCGGCGGTGACGAAGTTGCCTTCGCCCTTGACCGGCGACAGCTTGGAAAGCCCTTCCATGGTGGTGTCGGGACGATTGCATTCGTCCTTGTCCACGACGTAATCGACTATCGATTCTTCCTTGGTCTCCTTGTTGACCACCTTCATCTTGGTCTTCATCGGGACGATTTCGTCCTTGAATTTGTTCGCCTGCTGGGCGGCGGCCATGCGCCGCTGGGATTCCAGTGAGAACTCGTCCTGATATTCGCGGCTAAGGCCATAGCGCTTGGCGACGATGTCAGCGGTGTCGATCATCGCCATGAAGATGGCCGGCGCGATCTTGGCCAGTTCCGGGTCGATCGCCTCACGGGGCATACCGCCACCGGGGATCGAGATGCTTTCGACGCCGCCTGCGACCACACAATCCGCGCCGTCGCCGCGAATGTGATTGGCCGCCATGGCGATGGTCTGCAGACCCGAGGAGCAGAAACGGTTGACCGTGACGCCGCCCGTGGTGATGGGCATGCCGGCGAGCAGGGCGGCCTGGCGGCCGATGTTGGCCGCGCCATGGCTGTTGTTGCCCATGTAGCAATCTTCGACGAAGTCGGCCTCGACGCCCGACCGTTCAACGGCGTGCTTGATGGCATGCGCGGCCATGGACATCGGCGGTGTGATGTTGAAACCGCCACGTCCGGACTTGGCCAGACCGGTGCGGGCGTAGGAAACGATAACAGCTTCGCGCATTTGAAAAGATCCTCCCAGGGTAATGCGTTTCATGGCCGTCTTAGGGCCTGAAGTCAGTCAGCGGCAACCTTTGCATCTCGCAATGGAAATGGCTAGGGAGGCCGGCCAGTCGTTTCGCAAAAGGGGGCAGTTCATGTCGGTCGCCCGCAGCTCCAGAGCCCTCCTTGTCGTCGTGGCGCTGACGATGTCCCTGGCCGCTTGCAGTCGGGCTGGTAGCGGAGACAGCGCGCCCGAGCGCGGTGACAAGGCGGCCGCCACAGTCGACGGCAAGACGGTCTGGGTGTCCGACGTCAAGCGCGAGGCGGTTGCCCAGGGTCTGATCGGCGAGGGCGAACCCCTGGACACATCGTCGGACGTTTTTCGCCAGATGATGGACGAGGTGATCGACCAGCGCCTGCTGGCCGCCGAGGCCGCGCGGCAGAAGCTCGAGAAAGTCCCGGCCGCCCAGCGCCAGCTGGCTGCCGCCAAGGACCGGGTCATGGGTGATCTGCTGATCGACACCACCGTGGCCGACGCCGTCACCGAGGCCAACATCCGCGGCCTCTATGACGAGCAACAAAAGCTGGCAAAACGCACGGATGAGGTGCGCGCCCGCCGGATCGTGCTGGCCACAGTCGCCGAGGCCGAGGCCGTCAAGCGTCTGGTCGCCGCCGGCGGTTCGTTTGAAGCGCTGGCCATGGAGCGCTCTCGCGACGCAGCGACGCGCTTCAACGGCGGCGATCTGGGTTATTTCACCACGGATGTGATGCCTGAGGCTTACGATGCCGTACTCAAGGGTGCCAAACCCGGCCAGCTGATTGGACCCTTCGCAGTAGAGGGTGGGTTTGCCATACTACGCGTCGAGGATGTCCGTCCGGAACAGGCGATTACCCTGGACGCCGCGCGACCGCAGATCGTGCGGTTTCTGACTTATGACCGCATCCGCGACCTGCTGGAGCGCCTGCGCGTCAAGGCCAAGGTCGAGACCCTGATCAAGCCAGAAGCCGGATCGCCCAAGCCTCTGCCACCGGCCGACGCGCCGAAATTGCCGGCGGTCGTCGCGCAACCCCTCGCCAAGGGAGTTTCCAAATGAGCCGCAAGCCGAGGTCCGCTGACGTTGTCGGCAAGACGCTGGAACGCGCGCTGGATCCTCTGACCAGCGCCCTGAAGCGCGCGACGGTCAAGCGCGCGCAACCCGACAAGGTCGACAAGACGGCCATGCAGGTCTCGCCGCTGGCGGTGCCGTTCCCGCGCATGCAGCCGATCCCCGGACTGGTCATGGCGACCGGCCGAGCGGGGTTTTACAAGCACGAGCGCGACGACCTGCTGGTTATGAGCTTTCCGGAGGGTGCCAGCTGCGCCGGTGTCTTCACCCGTCACGCCGTAGGCTCGGCACCTGTTGACTGGTGCAAGCGCCATCTTGAGGCGACCAAGGGCGAGGGCGTGAAGGCGCTGGTGATCAACGCTGGATGCGCCAATTCCTTCACGGGCCGGCCGGGTGCCGACGCCGTCCGCCGGGTCGCGTCCGCCGTCGGAAAACGCTTCGACTGCCGCCAACGCGATGTGATGGCGGCCTCCACAGGGGTCATCGGCGTGCTGCTGGATGATGCAAAGATCACGGCGCGCCTGCCGGAACTTGAAACACGTCTGACCGCTGACGGCTGGGGCGGCGCGGCCCGGGCAATCATGACCACCGACACGTTTCCCAAGGGTGCCTACGCCGAGGCCGACATTGACGGCGTGACCGTTCGGATCGGCGGCATCTGCAAGGGCTCCGGCATGATTGCGCCGGATATGGCGACGATGCTGGCCTTTGTGGTGACCGACGCGGCCATCGCACCCGGGGCCTTGCAGAACCTGGTCAACCTCTACACCCGCAACACCTTCAACGCGGTGACCGTGGACGGCGACCGTTCCACCAACGACACCTTGTTGCTGTTCGCCACCGGCAAGTCGGGGGCTGTACGCATCAGCCGGGCCGGTGACCGCCGGCTGGCCGACTTCCGCGACAAGCTGGAACAGGTATTGCTGAACCTGGCTCAACAGCTGGTGCGCGACGGCGAGGGCGCGCGGAAGTTCATCAAGATCACGGTCAACGGCGCCGAGACCGCCGCCTCGGCCCGCAAAATCGCCCGCACGGTGGCCGAGAGCCCGCTGGTCAAGACCGCCTTCGCTGGCGAGGACGCCAACTGGGGCCGTATCGTTATGGCCGTGGGCCGTGCCGATGAGCCGGTGGACCGCGACTCCATGAGCGTCAGGTTTGGCCCGCACTGGGCAGCCCAGGACGGACTGATCTCGCCCACTTACTCAGAGGCGAAGATGAGCGGCTATATGAAGAAGCCCGAACTCGAGGTGACCATCGACGTCGGCATGGGCCGCGCCACCTCCACGATGTGGACCTGCGATCTGACCAAGCGCTACGTCGAGATCAACGGGGATTACCGGAGCTGAGGCACCCGCCGCCGCCGCAGGGCGGTGCCGGCACCAAAGAAGCCGATCAGCATCAGCGCCCATGTACCGGGTTCGGGCACTCCGGGTCCGGCCAGCCGCGTGACCGTTACGTCAAAGCCCCCGAGATCGTTGGAATAGAAGGTGTCGTTGACCTGGGCATAGATGTGGCCGCCGGTGTGCGTCAGGTTCCGGCTGTTGCCGATGAAGAAATAGGTCATCAGCGGAGCCGCCAGATTGCCTCGCGGTGCCACAGCGACAAACGATCCCATCAAGGCACCAATCTTTATGCCCGGCCCACCCGCGCCGTAGTAGCCATCGGCGAAGTCAGTGCCGCCCGGATTGAAGTATCCGTAGCCGGGGGCGGTTACGGGCGTGTTCGGAACCCCGTCGGGTCGGATGTCGAACTGGCCCAGAACGTTGACCAGCGAGGCGATCCCTGTCGCGCTGATGTTGTAGTTGCCGGCGGCAAAGTCACCGAGATCGGTGGTGCCGGAATCGACGGCGGCAACAAATGTCGAGGCGTCGGCGGATCCCACGAGGATAAGGCTCGCGGCTAACGCGACGGCTGCCAGGCGTTTCATGGGTTATCCTCCGGTAGCGACGCAACAGGCTGTGACGCGTACCATCGGAAGCCGGAGAGCTTCTACCCTGATTGGGGGCCTCGCGATGTCGCCCACGGCACCACCCCTTGTGGCATATCCGCTGGCCGATAGTTGCTGAACCGATGGTGGAAGGCTGGGTCGTAAAACG
>JANORH010000359.1:0-2778 GCA_031415215.1 Alphaproteobacteria bacterium
ATCGTCGGCTTGTCCTGCCATCACCTGGGCCATCGCCTTGCATAACATCGCGTCCGAAAGCCTCGCCTTCTTCGCAGCCCTGGCAAACCAGCCTGTCTTGAAGGCGCGCGGGTGGGCGGGACCGGACATCGCGCCATATAGCACCAAGTGCTACTGAATAGAAGGTCGCGGTTGAAAGCGGGAGTCAAGCATGCCTGTGCTGTGCGACGGCAGCCCCCTCCACCCCGCTTCGCGCGGTCCCCCTCCCCCGTCGGGTGAGGAGAAAGGCACTGACGGCCTCTGAATTTGCAGGTGGCTTTGGCCCCCTACTGCGGGTCGTCCAGGCGGGCCTGTTTGCGGTGTTCGGCGATCTCGCCTGCGGTCTTGTTGTCGAGCGCAGTGAGTTCGGTGCGCGCGGTGTCGCTTGAGCGCAGTAACTCGTCGAGCTTGGCCTGGACGGCCTGGGTGTCGCGGTGTGCCGCCCGCTGGATGAACAGTGTCATCAGCCAGGTGCCCAGCACCGCGACGGCGTGAAAACCGAAGCTCTCGCGATCAAATATCCACCAGGCAACGGAAAATGCCGCCAGGATCGCGAACGCTACCGGATGACCGGTCAGCATGCCGATATTGGTCAGTCGGCGTCTCAAGTGCTTTGTCGTCATGCGCCGTAAACGCCGTGGATGGAGGGCTGTTCCGTTAGACCGGCGTCTCTCGTCTCGCGTCTTCGCGGGCGCGAAGGAGATCGAGATTGGCCTCATGGCGCTTGCGGTCGATGTTGTAGAAAAACAGCAGCCCGATCGCGATGCCGTAGAGCCCGACGATCATCGGGATGTAGGCCATGCCGAGGCCGGTCAGAACCTCTGGCGCGACCCCGCCGCGTTTGGCGTCGTCGGGGAAACTCACAAAGGCCAGCACGGCCGTGGCCACGAAGACGCCGGTGCCGGAGATCATCTTGCGGAACAGCGCGTTGGCCGACATCAGCAGACCCTCGGAGCGCCGCCCGGTCTTGACCTCGGCGTCCTCGACCACGTCGGCAACGATAGCCCCCAGCAAGACCGCCGTGGCGGAGGCCAGTGTCGCGTTGATGATTTCCTCGCCGAATAGAAGCCAGAGCAGTTCAGGCGTGCCGTTGTCCGGGGCCAGCCCCAACAGGCGAAGCGACACCGGCGTGATGTGCACGGCGACGGCGGTTGCAAAGACTGAGATCGCGCCGAACTTCTTGCCCAGAACGCGCCCGACGATCGGGGCCAGGCCGACACCCAGAAATCCGCCAACGACGCTGATGGTGGCAAGCGTCGCCAACTGGGATTGCTTCAGTTCCCAGAAGTAGAGGCCGAAATAAATCTCCAGGCCGTTGCGGGCACCGACCGCCACGGAGATGAAAATCGCCGCAACGGCCGCCACGAGGAAGGCGCGGTTGTTGAGCGTCTGAGCAATTTCATTGAGCATGACGCCCAAAGTGATCTTCCGCTCAGGCGGGACCGAGAGGTAGGGAATCCGGCTGGCGGTGCCCAGCGTGGAAATCAGCACCGTGGCCAGGATCACCAACGCGCCGGTCACCGAGTAGGCGAAATAACCCTCGCGGGCCAGGACGCCACCGGAGCCGTCCGGATGCTCTTTCAGAAAAACCTGATAGGCCAGCACGGTCATGCCGAGGCCACCCGCCACCGCGAAGAACTGGCGCATGGCCAGAAGGTTGGTGCGCTCGTCGTAGTCCTTGGCCAGTTCCGGTGCCAGCGCCTGGTGCGGGGTCTCGAAGAAGGTGTCGAAGAAGCGCACCGAGAACAGGCAGACCGCCAGATAGATGGCGACGGCGCCGTCGCTCCAGCCGGTCGGGGGGTTCCACAGCAGGAAAAAGGTGATGGCGTAAGGAAAGGCTGCGGCCAGCATGAACGGGTGGCGGCGACCCCAGCGGGACCTGAGGTTGTCCGAGACCTGGCCGACAAACGGATCGATCACCGCATCGAAGACCAGCGCGATCATCAGGATGAAGCCTACCTGTTTTGGCGGCAGGCCGACGACCTGATTGTAGAAGATGACCAGGAACGTCGTGAGCGCCCGAAGCTTCAGATTGGTGGCGGCGGAGCCCACGGCGTAGAAGAGCTTGGTCGATAGCCGCAGGGGCGGCACATCACGGGTCGCGGCGGTCAATCCGGTCCTCCTCCGCCAATCAGGCAGATTGTTTGACCGGACTCCTTCCCCCGAACTCCCGATCTTGTGCGAAGGGTGGTTTGTCGCCGGACCTGCGTCAACGCCGATGTTCTTTCGACTTTGACACATGGTGCAATGGTCAGCCCGCCAGCAGGATCACCTTGCCGACGTGGGCACCGGCTTCCAGGTGGGCGTGCGCGGCGGCAGCCTCCTCCAGCGGGAAGGTTTTGTCGATCGGCGGGGCGACTTTGCCGGCCACAACCCACGGCCAGACGATGCGCTCGATCTCGACGGCAAGCCTGGCCTTTTCGTCGGCCTCGCGCGCCCGCAGGGTGGAGCCGGTAATGATGGCGCGCTTCAGCATGACCCGGAAGATCGGCACCGTGACCTCACCACCACCCTGAGCCGCGATGTAGACGATGCGGCCACCCATCTTCAGCGCGTCGAGGTTTCCCGCGAAATAGTCGCCGCCGACCATATCCAGCACCACATCGACGCCGCCGGAGGCCTTGGCGACCGCCGCAAAATCCTCGGTGGTGGTGTCCACCGCAATATCCGCACCCACCGCCAGAGCGGTTTTAGCCTTGTCCGCCCCGCGCCCGGTCGCGATGACCCGGGCGCCCGCCGTCTTCGCCATCTGGATGGCGG
>JANORH010000360.1:0-5881 GCA_031415215.1 Alphaproteobacteria bacterium
GGTGGCAAACGCGTGGCGCAGGACGTGCGGACTGACGCGGGCCGGATCAATCCCGGCACCGGCGGCGGCCTCGTTCAGCACCTGGGCAAACCGGCGCGGCGTCAAACGGCCGGCCTTGCCGCGCGATGGGAACAGCCACGGGTTGGTCCTGTCACCCTTGGGCAGAAAGCCGGGTCGAACCTCAAGATAGGCCTTCACAGCCGTCCGTGCCGCATCGTTGAGCGGCGCCAGTCGCTCCTTGCCGCCCTTGCCCTTGACGATCAGATAGGCCGGATCGCGGGCCAGAGCCGCCAGCGTCAGCCCGGTCAGCTCGGAAATCCGTAAACCCGACGCGTAGGCCAGTTCCACCATGCAACCGAACCGCACGCCTTGAGCGCCGTCGCGTGCCGCCGCAGCGGCAATCAGTCGGTCCATTTCAGGACGACTCAGCACCTTGGGCAACGACCGCCCGCGTTTGGGGGCCTCGACGCGCCGTGACGGATCATCGTCTCGCCAGCCCTCCCCCAGCACGAACTGATAGAATTGTCGGATCGCCGCACGCCGCCTTGACGCCGTGGCTGGTGACAGGCCGCGTACCCCCAGGTCGGTGAAATAGGCCTCGACGTCCACGGCGCTGGCGCTCGCCAACCCCCCCGACCGTTCGGTCAGAAAGCCGTCCGCATCGCTTAAGTCGCGGGCATAGGCGGTCAGGGTATTGCGCGCCGCCGCACGTTCCACCGCCATCATCTCCAGAAAAGCTTCCGCCCACTCGCCGCCTTTAGCACTCATTTCAGAGCCGCCAGACCTTCCAGGGCGAACGCCCGTGCATCCTCAACCAGTCCGACCCGCGCCAGAGCGCCCACGATCCTCGCCCGATCCGCGACACCTGGC
The DNA here is from genome assembly GCA_031415215.1 of Alphaproteobacteria bacterium. GTDB lineage: Bacteria > Pseudomonadota > Alphaproteobacteria > Caulobacterales > Caulobacteraceae > Phenylobacterium. Next base: position 871 of record JANORH010000360.1, read on the forward strand.
CCTGAGACGCCGACGTCGGCGCAAACCCACAGCGCCAGCAGTGCCGCCTCGCCCATCCGCCGCTGCTCGGCGGCGGCCGCCAGCGCTACATTGCGGCCTGCTGGCGATTTACCCTCCGGAACAACAAATGCCGCTAAACGCGTTCGCTCCAGGCCCGTCGGTGCCACCGAAAGTGCGACGAGCAGAAGGGCCGCGCTTTGCAGGCGCGCCCGGGTCTTCGGATCCGCATCAGCCGCCGCCGCGACCAGGGCAGAGACCCCGGCTTCTGGGGGCAGGCCACTGCGTACGCTGGCACCCAACCCGCCGATCACCAAATCTACAGCGGCAACATCGAAGACCGGGAGTGTTGGTTCCCGCCCTGAAAGTGCCGCCGCCACCGCCGGTGCGGGCTTTGCGGTCGCCGTATCGAGTTTCAGGGACCTTGAGAGCGCCAGGTCCAGACCATTTCGCAATGATGCCGCACCGGGTGCGCCGCCCCCCAGCTGAGCCGACATCAATCGCCCGAAGATCACGTCGCGCGCCTGGGTCTGAGCGAGATCAAAGGTCAGGTGGGCCTGATCCACGCGACCGGCTTCTGCCTGACAGAAGGCCCTTAGCCTCAGCCAGTAAATCTTGCCGCGCCCTGCCGTGAGCGCGTCGGCGATGGCACAAGCCCGCGGCACATCCCCGGTCAGAATCGCCACCTCAGCAGCGGCTCTGGAGAGGTCCGCGTTGCGCTCCAGGCCCGGTGCGCGCTCGAGAATTCTTGCTGTGGCCGCCAGATCGCCCAGCGCGATCAACGCGTTGGCACGTGCGGCGGTCAAGGCATCATCGCCTGTCGAACCCTCCGGGCCCGGGGCACCCGTCGCCAGAACCCGGCGTGCAAGCTGCGACGCCGCCGGCGACAGTGGCTTGTCGGCCAACAGGGGCAAGACCGCGCGCGCCATCTCCACCGGAGTTCCGCGCCAGAGCTCCAAGGGCAGGCCAGTCTCGCGTCCAGCCGTGGAAAACGCGTCCGGCGCGGCCAGCTCGGTGACTTGCACCTGTGCCTGTGAGAGGCTTGGGGCCGCGATTGCAAAGATCAGCAAAAGTACGCTTCGCAACATGTTCACACCCTACTCCACCGCCTGCCGTTGGCGCGAGGCCTCTGCCTCGTGTAAAGGCTCCAGCGTTTATGGACCGCTACGAACCGCTTCGCCGCCGCACTATCGCACTTGTTGGCCTTATGGGGGTCGGCAAGTCGAGCGTCGGTCGACGCCTGGCGACCGCCCTGGGCATGCCGTTCCGCGACGCCGACACCGAGGTCGAGGCCGCCGCCGGCCGTACCATTCCGGAAATCTTCGCGGCCCTTGGCGAACCAGCCTTTCGGGACGGCGAGCGCCGGGTCATTGCGCGTTTGCTGGAGGGACCCCCGATTGTCATGGCGACCGGCGGCGGTGCCTTCATGAGCGCCGAGACCCGGGAGTTGATCAAGACCCGCGCTGTATCGATCTGGCTCAAGGCGGATCTTGAGGTTCTGGCCCGCCGGGTCGGACGCAAGGACACCCGGCCCCTGCTGATCGGCAAGGACCCTGTCGAAGTGCTGCGCGAGCAGGCTGAAGCGCGCTATCCCACCTATGCCGAGGCCGACATCGTCGTGGAAACCGGCGACACCGCCCATCATCTCACGGTTGCGACCGTCATTGCGGCGCTGGCCGCTCATCTGGGTAAATCCGCCGCATGAACCGCATCCTGCCTGTTGGCCTTGGCGCGCGCGCTTACGACGTCGTGGTCGGTCATGGATTGCTGGGTGCCGCTGGATCGATGATTACGCCATTCCAGTCGCGCGGCCGTACCGCCGTCGTCAGTGACGAGAATGTCTGGGCGTTGCACGGTGCCCGCCTGACCGCCGCCCTGGCTGCCTCCGGAATCACCGCGCTGCCGGTCATTGTCGCGCCGGGAGAACAGTCCAAGAGCTTTGAAGGTCTGGCCGACCTGTCCGACCGCCTGCTGGCGCTGGAGCTGGATCGCGGCGATCTGGTGACCGCTTTTGGCGGAGGCGTAGTCGGCGACCTCGCCGGGTTTGCGGCCGCGATATACAAGCGCGGTATCGATTTTGTACAGATCCCCACCACGCTGCTGGCCCAGGTGGACTCTTCCGTCGGCGGCAAGACCGCCATCGATACCGCGCGGGGCAAGAACCTGGTGGGCGCCTTTCACCAGCCGCGTCTGGTGCTGGCGGATCTGGATGTACTGGAGACCTTGCCAATCCGGGAGATGCGCGCCGGATATGCAGAGGTCATCAAATACGGCCTGCTGGGCGACCACGCCTTCTTCGAATGGCTGGAGGACAACGGTGCTGCGGTTATTGCCCGCGATCCCGTGGCGCTATCCCACGCAGTGGCGCGTTCTATCGAAATGAAGGCCGAAATTGTCGCCGAAGACGAACGCGAACAGGGCCGCCGTGCCCTGCTGAACCTGGGTCATACCTTCGCGCACGCGTTGGAGGCCGAGACCGGCTATGGCGAGGCGCTGCGACATGGCGAGGCGGTCGGTGCCGGCATGGCACTGGCGCTGCGGTTCTCCGCCGCAGAGGGGATGATGTCTGGCCGGGATACGGAACGCGCGTGTCGGGCCATCGCCGCTGTCGGCCTGCCAACGCACCTCGACGAGGTCCCAGGCTACCCGTTCAACGCACAACGCCTGATCACACATATGGCTCAGGACAAGAAGGCCGAAGCCGGCAGTCTGACCTTCATTCTGGCTCGCGCCGTGGGTGACGCCTTCGTCGCCCGGAACGTAAGCTCATCGAGCGTCCACAGTTTCCTGCTCTCGGAGGGCGCAACCCCTTGAATTTGGTCCTGGCCACCCTGCTGGCACTCGCGCCGACTCTCGTTCTGTTGTTGACCGTCTCCGGCCTGATTTCGGCAGCCGAGACCTCGATGACTGCCGCCTCCCGCGGCCGGATGCACCAGCTGGAACGCGACGGCGACCGCGCAGCTCAGCGGGTCAACCGTCTGATCTCCGACCAGGAGAACATGATCGGCGCGATCCTTTTGTCCAACAATGTGCTCAATATCTTCGCCTCGGCGCTGACAACGGCCGTCTTGACCTCGCTGTTTCCGCAAGGCTCAGTCGCAGGGCCGTTGATCGCGACAGTGGTCATGACCGTGCTGGTGGTGATCTTTGCCGAGATCCTGCCCAAGACCCTGGCCATCGCGCGGCCCGACGATGTCGCCAGAGCGCTTTCGATCCCGACCTACTGGACGGTCAGGATATTCGGCCCGCTGGCCACGGGCGCGCAGTGGGTGGTGCGACAGACGCTGCGACCCTTCGGCATCAAGCTGGACATGGCCACCGACGTACTGGCGGCTCACGAGGAGATCCGGGGTGCCGTGGAATACCACCACTCCGAGGGCCTGGTAGAGACCGGCGACCGCGACATGCTGGGCGGCGTGCTCGATCTGGCGGAAATGGACGTCACCGAGGTCATGGTCCACCGCCGCTCGATGATGACCGTGGACGGCGAACAAACACCGCGCGAGATCCTGACCCAGGCGTTGGAGAGCCAGCACACCCGGTTACCGATCTATCGCGACGACCCGGAGAACATCATCGGCATTCTGCACGTCAAGGACCTGCTGGGCGCCCTGGCGGCCAACGACGGTCGCATCGACGCTCTCGATATTCCCGCGATCCTGCGCGAGCCGTGGTTCGTGCCGGAGACAACGTCACTGAAGGATCAGCTGGCCGCCTTCCTCAAGGCCCAGAACCACTTCGCCGTCGTGGTCGATGAGTATGGCGCGATCCAGGGCCTCGTGACCCTTGAGGACATCCTGGAAGAGATTGTCGGCGAGATCGAGGACGAGCACGATGTCGTAGCCCCCGGCGTCAAACCGTCCGCAGACGGAACCGTATTGGTGGAAGGCAAGGTCACGATCCGCGACCTGAACCGCGCCATGAACTGGGACCTGCCCGACGATGAAGCCGTGACCGTCGCCGGCCTGTTGATCCACGAAGCCCAGGCGATCCCGGAGGTCGGCCAGACCTTCACCTTTCACCGTCACCGTTTCCACGTGGAGGCGCGAAAGGGTGCGCGGATCACCTTGCTACGGATAGAACCTCTGCCGCCTAGCGTCGAAGACTGAACGCGTCAGCCCTCGCGGAAATAGGGCTCGACCGGTCCCTGCAGCTTCATGGTCAGCGGGTTACCGTGGCGATCTTTTGACGTTCCCACCGACAGCCGCACCCAGCCTTCGCTGACGCAGTATTCCTCGACGTTGGTCTTGTCCTGGCCCTTGAAACGCACGCCGACGTTCCGTTGCAGAACGGCCTCGTCATAGAACGGGCTGTCCGGGTTGACGCTCAGGCGGTCGGGCAGGGTCGGGAGTGTCTCTTCGCTCATGTCCGGGAGGTCGCACGACTTGGGTCCGGGTTCAAGTGACCAGGAGCATTGCCAACCCAGCTACAACCCTGTTGAACAAATGACATGAAACTTGCCGCCGCCGCGCTTGCGGTCCTGCTCGCCTCAACACCCGTCATGGCCGAAAACATCCCAGCCCAACGCATCTTCGAGAGCCCGGACATTTCCGGACCCCGCGCGCGGGGCGTGAAACTGTCGCCCGATGGCAAGTCGGTGACCTACATCAAGGCCCGCGCCGATGACCTCAGGATCACCGATCTCTGGATCGCCGACGTGGCTGGCGGCGAACCCCGCATGCTGCTGGATGGCAAGAAGCTGGCACCCGCCGAGCGCGAACTGTCTGAAGCGGAGAAGGCCCGTCGCGAGCGGGTCGGGGTCTCTACGCGTGGGGTCGTGGACTATGCTTGGGACAGCCTGGGTCGGATGATCCTTGCGCCGGTCGAGGGCGATCTGTGGCTGTATGATGTTGGCGCAAAGGCAGCGCGCCGGATGACCGCAACCCCGGGCGACGAGATCGATGCCAAGATCTCCCCCAAGGGCAGCTTTGTGTCCTATGTCCGCGACGACAACCTCTACATCACGCCCGTCGCGGGCGGCACCGAGCGGGCGCTTACCGAGGGCGGAACCGAG
>JANORH010000361.1:0-4945 GCA_031415215.1 Alphaproteobacteria bacterium
AGCAGCCAGAACGGCATCGGAATGCTGCAAAGCACCAGGACCGAAGCGCCGGTGAACAGCGAGGCCAGATAGATCACGCCCTTGCGCCGGATATGGCCGAACCGCAGCAGTGCGGTCGCCGAGAGGATCGATCCCACCCAGAACGTCAGGCTGAAAACCCCCAGCGCCGTGGCGATCTGCGCCCGCGCCGGCCCAACGAGATCCGTCGGGAAATAGTTCTGCACGATCAACGGCAACAGCACCGCGAACGCGCCCATAAAGCACATGCCCATGCCGACTGCGCAGATGATCACCGGGGCGATGACAGGTGAGGCGATGGCGGCCCGGAATCCGCCGCCGATCTCACTCGCCATGAAACCCGGCACGCTGCCCTCGCGAATTCTCGGGAGACCCGCCGGGCGGGGTTTGATCCGGGTGGCCGCACCGGCGGCTGCCGCCATCAGCGCGGCTTGTCCGAACAACAGGGCCGGCAGGCCCAGGAGCGGCGCGGCCGTTGCGACCGCCATGCCCAGGATCTGGCCTCCGAACTGGGCGAGTGAGGCAAACCCCACCGCCTGGTGCACGCCGCCTGGCGCCACGCGGCTGAGCAGGGCGTCACGGGCCGGTGTCACGAAGGCACCGATGGTCCCGATGATCACCGCGTAGACGATCAACGTTCCATAGGTCAGGTGGCCGCCAGCGACGAAAATGCCCAGACCCAGGAACGTCGCTGCACAAAGCCCACACCCGATCAAGACGGTCCGCCGCGTATCGGTCCGGTCGGCGACAAAGCCACCCAACAGGATCAGCAGCACGGTCGGCAGTTGCATCGACATCTGGGCGAGGCCAAACCGGATCTCGTTTTCCCGCAGCAGCACGCGCACCAGATAGGGAAACAGCACCATCTGCAGCCCGAACGCCAGGAACCAGGCCCCTTGCGTGAACAGATAGCTGGCGAAGCCGGTGGGCTGAGGAAGGGCGGTGCCTTCAGCGGCGGGCACCATGTGGTCACTTGCCGACATCTTGACGCGCGGCCTCCCCCTCGGTTTCCCCGACCAGGACTGTCGCCCGGCGGTGATCCCCGCACCAGCGGCAAATCCCCCTAAGGAAGGCAAGGCCACGAAACGGCTGCGCCCGCCGCCAAGTCAGGTATGCTCAGGATAAGGCGATACGGGGAAATGCAAGATGGCCACCGCTGCAGGCAACACACCATTGGACGCCGTGATCGTCGGGGCGGGGTTTTCCGGGCTCTACATGCTGCACAAGCTGCGCGGCCTGGGGCTGAGCGCGCGGATCTATGAGGCTGGCACAGGCGTCGGCGGCACCTGGTACTGGAACCGGTATCCGGGCGCCCGGGTGGACATCGAGAGCCAGGAGTATTCCTATTCCTTCTCGCCGGAACTGGACGACGAGTGGGTCTGGAGCGAGCGCTATGCCACCCAGCCGGAGCTTCTGACGTACCTCAATCACGTGGCAGACCGGTTCGACCTGCGTGCCGATATCCAGCTGGAAACCCGCGTCACCACGGCGCATTTCGACGAGGCGTCCAACCGATGGGCGCTCACCACCGACCAGGGTGAGCGGATCACGGCGCGGTATTGCGTGATGGCCACCGGCTGCCTGTCGGTGACCAATACGCCGGACTTTCCGGGCATGGCGGACTTCAAGGGCCAGAGCTGGCACACCGGCGACTGGCCGCGCGGCGGCGTCGATTTTACCGGCCAGCGGGTGGGGGTGATCGGCACCGGATCATCCGCCATCCAGTCGATCCCACTGATCGCAGCCGAGGCCGCCCACGTCACCGTCTTCCAGCGCACGCCGAACTTCAGCGTGCCAGCCCACAATGGCCCGATCCCCGATGCCGTGGTCGCCGACTGGAAGGCCAATCGCGCCCGCTATCGCGCCGGGGCCCGCGAGACGGGGTTCGCCATCGGCCTTGTCGATCCGACAGATATCCCGACCTTTGATGCGACCCCTGAGGATCGGCACGCCGCCTATGAGGCGCGCTGGGCAAAGGGTGGGTTTGCTCTGCTGGGCGCGTATAACGACCTGATCCTGGATCCAAAGGCCAACGAAACGGCCGCCGAGTTCGTTCGCGAAAAGGTCCGCAGCATCGTCAAGGACCCGCTGGTCGCTGAAAAGCTGGCCCCGAAGTCCTTCCCCATCGGCTCCAAGCGATTGTGTGTCGACACCGGCTATTACGCCACCTTCAACCGCGACAACGTCAGCCTGGTGGACCTCAAGGAAGAGCCTCTCGAGACGATCACGCCGACCGGCATCCGGACCTCGAACGCGACCTATGAGGTTGACGCCATCGTCTACGCTATCGGCTTCGACGCCATGACCGGGGCCTTGGGCAAGATCGATATCCGGGGTCGAAACGGCGAAGCGTTGAGCCAGGCCTGGGCGGCGGGACCGCGCACCTATCTGGGCCTGATGATCGCCGGATTTCCGAACCTGTTCATCGTCACAGGCCCCGGCAGTCCGTCGGTACTCTGCAACATGGCCGTCGCCATCGAGCAGCACGTCGAGTGGATTTCAAACTGCATCGGCTGGATGGGCGCGCGCCAGATGGGTGCCATCGAAGCCACCGAAGCGGCCCAGGACGACTGGGTAGCGCACGTCAATGAGGTGGCAGACGCCACGGTCTATCCGCTCGCCAACTCCTGGTACATGGGGGCCAATGTTCCGGGAAAGCCACGCGTGTTCATGCCCTATATCGGTGGGTTCCCGGTCTATCGCGACAAGTGCAATGAGGTGGCCGCCAACGGCTACGAGGGCTTTACGGTCTCGTCCGACGCCCGGTGAGCTGGGCACCGCTGCCGCTTCCTGATCTGCGATCACGGATCGTCGTAAATCTCGCGGACTTTCCCCGGCGCGAGATTGCGCCCGAAGGCCTGCGGCTGGCCGCAGTGGCGGTGGTGGTTTCGCCACACAAGGGCAAGCCGACGTTCCTGTTGACCCGCCGCGCGCTGACCATGCGCCGCAACGCCGGCAACTACGCCCTGCCCGGCGGCAACATCGAGCCGGGTGAGGACGTCATCGACGCCGCCCGTCGCGAGACGTCAGAGGAACTGGGTGTGTCGCTGGAGCGCGATGCCGCCCTGGGTCAGCTGGATGACTTCAAAACCCTGGGTGGCCATCGGGTGACCCCGGTGGTGTTCTGGTCAGACGCAGAGCTGACCGTCACGCCCGATCCCATCGAGGTGCATGTGGCCTGGCGCATTCCGTTGGCCGAGCTGGACCATCCCAAGTCACCGCGACGACAATCCCACCCCCACGGCGATGATTTGATTCTGCAGATGCGGGTGCGCGGCAACTGGATCAATGCGCCCACCGCCGCCTGGCTTTACCAGTTCCGCGAGGTCGCCCTGTACGGTCGCGCGACCCGTCTCGACGACGTCGGGCAGCCGGAGTGGACGCGGGGGTGACAGGCTTGGCTGACCAGCGCAATCTGGGACAAATCGAGAGAGGTTTCGCAATGCTCGGGAAGAGATTCCGCCATATCGGTCTGGCGCTGCTGCTGGCCCTGCCAGCGTTGCCGGTCGCCGCTGCCGCCAAGCCCGATGTCCGCCTCTACACCATGGATTGCGGCAGGCTGACCATGGCCAATGCAGACGGATTTTCGGATGACGGGGCCTACAAGGGCAAGCCCGCCAGCATGGTGGTGCCCTGCTATCTGATCCGCCACCCCAAGGGCGATCTGGTCTGGGATACGGGCGTGCCGCAGACCATCGCCGACAACCCCGGCGGCGCTGCGCCGGGCGGAATCACCGTCACCGCTAGGCTCACCGACCAGTTGAAACGGTTGAACCTGACCCCCGCCGACATCGAGTACCTCTCGATCTCCCACAGTCACTTCGACCACATCGGCAACGCCGGACTGTTCGCCGCCAGCACCTGGATCGTCGATGCCGATGAACGGGCCTATGCCTTCCGCGCCAGTGCCCGGGCAGATACCAGGGGATTTGCGGCCTATTCGGCGCTGGAGACCTCGAAGACCTTGCTGATCGAGGGTGACGCCACTCACGACGTGTTCGGCGACGGCTCGGTGACGATCCACCAGACGCCCGGCCATACCCCCGGCCATACCGTGCTGATGGTGCGACTGCGCAAGGCTGGCCCGCTGATCCTGACCGGCGATATGTGGCACATTGCCGAGAGCCGTGCCGCGCGGCGGGTCCCGCGCTTCAACGTCGACCGGGCCATGAGCCTGCGCAGCATGGACAGGGTCGAGGCCCTGGCGGCGGCCAACAAGGCGCGCGTCATCCTCGAACACGTCCCTGCCGACTTCGAGGCCCTGCCGAAGTTCCCGAAGGCGTTGCGGTAGAGCGCCTTACCCCTCGGTCGGCATCAGCTCGGTATCCACCGAGGCCTGCATCGCCGGGGCGTAGCGCGAACCGGTGACGGTGTCGCCGTTCACCAGCTGGTCAACGCGGGCCATCACAGCGTCGGACAGAGTCACGCCGGCGGCCGCCGCATCTTCACGCATGTGGTCGGGATTGGTGGTGCCGGGGATGGGGACGATGATCTCGTCCTTCTGCAGCAGCCAGGCCAGGCACAGCTGCGCTGTCGTGCAACCTGCGTCGCGGGCCAGCCCCTCAAAGTTTCGGTAGAGCGCCAGATTGGCCTGGAACGCCTCGCCTTGAAATCTCGGCATACCACGGCGGAAGTCGCCTTCTTCCAGCTTTGCGGCATCGGTCACGCCGCCCGCCAGGAACCCGCGACCCACCGGCGAAAAGGCCACGAACGCCACGCCCAGGTCGCGGCAGGCGTCGAGCACCGCGATCTCCGGGTTGCGGGTCCAGGGCGAGTACTCGGTCTGAAGCGCGGCAATGGGGTGGACGGCATGGGCTTTCCGAAGGGTCGGTGCCGAGACCTCGGACAATCCGATGCTGCGAATCTTGCCCTCCGCCACCAGCTTGGCCAGCGCGCCGACGCTGTCCTCGATGGGCACCTGACGGTC
>JANORH010000362.1:0-1955 GCA_031415215.1 Alphaproteobacteria bacterium
TTGCCGCGCCAGATCGCTTCGACCCTGAATCGTTGCCCGGACCTCAATCACCGCCCCGACCTCGAGCCCTCGATCCAGGGCGCGCAGGGCGGTCTCAAGACCCAGGTCATCTGATCCCAGCACCACAATCCGGCGACCCGCGAACGCTTCATAGCGATCCAGCAGCGCGGACAGACCAACTGCGCCCATGACGCCGGGCTGATCCCAACCCTTGAACGACAGGGCGATGTCACGCGCACCGGTCGCCAGGATAAGCTTGCCAAATTCGACCAACCAGGCACGCTCTTCGTCGGCCAGCGCCACGACCGGGCCTGACAGCGTTCCAAGCCCCGGGCCGTTGACGTAAGCGCCCCACGCGTAGGTTCCCAGCAGGACCTCGACGCCAAGCTCCATCGCGGATTCAAGATCCGGGTTTGTCGCCAGAAGCTGCTCGACCATTCGCGCCTGGCGCTGGACGGCGCTGGTCATACGGCCGCCGAAATAGAGCGGCGTATCCAGGCCCATCAAACCGGCCGCAACTGGATGTTCGTCGATCAACAAAACCTGTGCGCCCTGTCGCGCCGCCTCGGTCGCCGCCGCGACGCCCGCCGGGCCTGCGCCAATCACCACAACGTCAGCAGTCCGTTCCGGAGGTGGAAGTTTTCCGTTCAGCGCATAGCGATCCACAACCGGCGACACAGTCATCAAACGGCGTCCAACGCTTGCTGCAGATCCGCGATCAAGTCGTCGGGATGCTCCAGGCCGACCGAAAGACGCATCGTGCCGTCATCGATCCCCGAGGCTTCGCGGCTCTCGCGCGGGACCGCATAGTGTGTTGTCGTCGCGGGATGACAGATCAGGGTTTCCGTGCCGCCCAGGCTGACCGCCAGTCGCAGGATCCGGAGCCGATCCAGCATTCGGAAGCACTCTGCCTCGCCGCCCTTCAGGCGAACTGAAAAGGTGGATCCGGTTCCACGGCACTGGCGCGCCAGAACGGCGAGCGCGGCGGGCTCGTCGCGAAACCCGACATAGGTCACGCCCCGCACCTTGGGATGGCCGCGCAGGTAGGTGGCGACCTTCAAGGCGTTTTCGCAGGCGCGAAGAGTCCGGACCGGCAGGGTCTCGAAAGACCGCAATAGCAACCAGGACGTCTGCGCGTCCAGGTGGGCACCTTTCAGGGTGCGAACCGTTTTTAGCCTGCCAATCAGATCCAAACGACCCGAAACGCCGCCGGCCAGCAGGTCCGAGTGTCCTGCGCAGTACTTGGTCAGCGAGGTCATGCAGAGATCGGCTCCCTCTGCCAGCGGCGATTGCAGGAGCGGGCCCAGGAAGGTGTTGTCGACCACGACGATCGGCTGCCGGCCCTGCCGCTCTCCCAAGGACCGTGCAAGCCGCACGACGAGAGCGATATCCACGATCGCCGCCGTGGGATTGGCGGGGCTCTCGATCCAGACGATCGAGACGGGGCCGTTGGCGGCGGCGCGATCCAGGGCATCCTGGATTGCGGCTTCGGCAAGGCCGTCTTCGAAGCTGAAGCCTTGGACCCCGAACTCGGACAGGATGTTGTAGATCAGGTTGTCGGCGCCGCCGTAAAACGGGCGACTGTGCACCAGGGTATCGCCGGGCCGGACCAGGGCAAACAGAGTGGTCGAGATGGCGGCCATGCCACTGTTGAACGCGGCCGCATCTTCCGCGCCGTCCAGGGCCGCAAGCCGCGCTTCGACCATGGTCAGATTCGGGTGTCCAAGCCGGCCGTAGATGTAAGCCTGCGGCTCTCCGGCCAGACGTTTCGCGCCCGCCGACTCGGGTCCATCGAAGAACGCTTCGTGAATGTCCTTGGCTTGCTGGGCCGAGCGGTAGACGAAGGTGGAGGTGGCGTAGATGGGGGGTTTCGCCGCGCCCTGGCCTGTCTGTGGATCATAGCCATGGCTGATGGCCAGGGTTTCCAGATGCAGCCCTGAAGTGTCGCTCATTCG
>JANORH010000363.1:0-2414 GCA_031415215.1 Alphaproteobacteria bacterium
CCTGCCCGCCCTCGACAGCTGGTATGCCTATATGGCGTCGCACGACAAGGCGGCGCTGTGGGATCTGCTGGACCCTGACGCGGTATTCGAAAGCCCGGTGGTGCACACGCCTCAGCGCGGGCGCGACATTGCGTTCAAGTACCTGGCGGGTGCCGATCAGGTGCTGGGCGGGCCGGGCTTTCGCTACACGGGCGAGTGGCGCAATGCGACCGGGGCGATCCTGGAATTCGAGACCGAAGTCGAGGGCATCAGGATCAACGGCATCGACATGCTGGCGTTCAGCGACGACGGCCTGCGGATCATGAACTTCAAGGTGATGATCCGGCCGCTGAAGGCCATCAACCTGCTGCACCGTCTGATGGGCGAGCAGCTGGCCAAGGCCTGACGATCAGCCGACGATGCGGACCGGCAGGGTCTCGTAGCCTTTGACGAAGTTGGAGTTGAGGCGGCGAGGGGCACCCATCACCTCGATGCGCCTGAAGCGTTTGAGGATTTCTTCCCAGACCACCTTCAGCTGCATCTCGGCCAGACGGTTGCCGACGCAGCGGTGGATGCCGAAGCCGAAGCCGACGTGCTGGCGTGGCCGTTCGCGGTCGATGATGAAGCGGTCCGGGTCGGCAATCACCTCGGCGTCACGGTTGCCCGAGACGTACCACATGATCACCTTGTCGCCCTGTTTGATCTGTTTACCGCCCAGTTCGATGTCTTGCAGCGCCGTGCGGCGCATGTGGGCAACCGGGCTCTGCCAGCGGATGATTTCCGGCACGGCGGAGTCCAGCAACGACGGGTCGGCGTGCAGCCGATCGTAGGCGTCAGGATAATCCTGGAACGCCATCAGGGCACCGGTGATCGAATGACGCGTGGTGTCGCTGCCGGCCACGGTCAAGAGGACTACATTGCCCATATAGCCGAACATCTGGCCCTCCTTGCGGGTGGCCGGGTCGCCAGCCAGCAGGGATAGCAGATCGGTGCCGCCGGAGGTGTCCTTGCGCGCCTCCCACAGGCCGACGAAGCGCTCAAAGTAAGGCGTCAGGGCGGCCTGCCGTTCCAGATCGGTCTTGTAGACGGAGTTCTCGCCGGCCTGGGTGAGGATGATGTCCGAGGCCTGGGGCAGTAGATGGCGGTGCTCGAACGGGAAATCGAACAGGGTGGCCAGCATCTGGCTGGTGAGTTCGACAGAGACTTTTTCGACGAAATCAAAGGTCTCGCCCACCGGCAGTTCGTCGAGGATCGCGGCGGCGCGCTCCCGGATCAGCGGCTCCAGATTGGCCATACTGCCTGTCGAGAACATCGGGGTGACAACGCGCCGCTGGGCGTCGTGGTCGGGCGGGTCGAGGCCGATAAAGCTGGAACCCTGGTTCGGTTCGTACCCGTCGCGGATCATGATGCCGCCGCGCTCGGACGAAGAAGAGAACACCTCGTGGTTGGAGTCCACCGCGACAATGTCCTCAAAACGGGTGACCGACCAATAGGGACCGAACTCGCTGTCACCACAGAAGTGGACCGGATCTTCTTTACGCAGGCGTTCGAACCAGGGGCCCCAGGTATCGCTGGTGAAGTGGCTGACATCACCGACGTTAAATTTGTCCAGCGGCGTGGCGTAAGCCTGCTCGCGGGCAGAGGCGATCAAGGCGCTTGCGTCGTCGGCCATGGGGGGTCCTTCCAAAGGTCCGGGGCGAGAGTGCGCGTCAGGGCGGCGTGGCACAAGCCCGACGCGGGGTCTGGGCGGACGGCCGCCGATGTCGCAGACTGCGCCCATGACTCGCAGCGCCCTGAGCCGCCACCCGAACACGCCCTCGACCATCGCCAGCGTTGAGGTCGAGATGTCACGACCGACGCCGAAGCTGCTGTCGCTGCGCTATGTCGTGACAGATCCGGAAGGCAGGCTCGTGGTCCCTGTTTCGGCCAGCGGCGCACGCAAGGACGATCTGTGGAAGCGGACCTGCTTCGAGGCCTTTATCTGCGTGCCCGAGAGCGACGCCTATTATGAGCTCAACCTCTCGCCCTCGACGGAGTGGGCAGCCTATCGGTTTGACGGCTTCCGGGCAGGTATGTCGATGGCTGTGGGTGCCGTCACGCCACAGCTGGAGTGGATCCGGACCGGTGACGGTTACGAGCTGCGAGCGCTGGCGGACCTGTCAGGCCTGGTCGGACTGCCGGAAGACAGCCCCTGGCGGCTGGGCCTGACCGCGGTGATCGAGGATGGTCCGGACCAGCTGTCCTACTGGGCGCTCACCCATCCCCCCGGCGTGCAGGATTTCCATAATGCAGCGGGATGGACCGCGCAGGTCTGACCCGCGCTACTTCCGCATCGAGCTGTCGCCGCGCTTGGCCTGGCTGTTGAGCAGTTTCAGCATGTGCTGAGCGTCGTCTTCCGACAGTGCGGTCTGGGCCACGCCGCCGGCCATGGCGGG
>JANORH010000364.1:0-5812 GCA_031415215.1 Alphaproteobacteria bacterium
ACCAGCAGCAGCCACAGGCCGCTGCTGGTCTATGCGCCGGTCTGTCACTGGGTGTGGGGCGGCGGCTGGCTGGCTGGGCTTAGGGTGATGGACTACGCCGGTGGCGTGGTTGTGCACGCCACGGCCGGCGTCGCCTCGCTGGTGGCCGTGGCCATGCTGGGCCCGCGCGATGGCTTTCCGAAAGTGATGCACCCGCCGCACAACCCCGGCATGACCATGATGGGCGCCGGCATGCTGTGGGTCGGCTGGTACGGTTTCAACGCCGGCAGCGCGTTGGCGGCGGATGGCGCGGCGGGTTCCGCCCTGGTGGCGACGCACATGTCGGCGGCGACCGCTGGCCTGGTCTGGGCGCTGATCGAGAAGATCAAATTCGGCCGCTCCAGCATGGTGGGCGTCGTCACAGGCGTGGTCGCGGGCCTGGCCACCGTGACCCCGGCGTCCGGGTTCATCGGTCCGCTGGGTGGCGTGATCCTGGGCGCCCTGGCCAGCCTGATCTGCTTTCACGCGGTCGATATCGTCAAACACCGCTTCAAGCTGGATGACAGCCTCGACGTCTTCGCCGTGCATGGCGTCGGCGGCATAATGGGCACCCTGGCTGTGGCCGGTCTGGCGTCACCGTTGATGGGGGGCGTGGGCTATGCCGAGGGCATGAATGCGGGATCTCAGCTGGGCGTCCAGGCGCTGGGCGTTGCTGCGGTCTGCGCCTGGTCGGCGGTGGCGTCGTTTGCGATCCTGCTGCTGTGCAAGTTCACGGTGGGCCTGCGCGCCAGCCCCGAAGCGGTAGAGGACGGTCTGGACATGGCGACGCATGGGGAGCGGGCGTATCAGAGCTAAGGTGCCGCCGCCGTCAGGGTCTGGCCTGTCCCCGTAGTTGCTGCACAATCAGTTCGACCGTGTTCGCTATCACGTCCGGGATCCGGTCGAGCGACAATCCGTGATCATGCAGCGGCCAGGACGCATCAGCTCCTGAAAGGCCCAGCAACATGGCCGTGGCCTCTTCTGTGGCCTGCCGCGGCGCGCCGATCATGGCGACCGCTGCGCGGATGGCCTCGAGCCGCTTCATACGGCGGATCTCGCGCACCTCCCGCCAAACACCTCTGCCGGAAACCAGCACCCGGACCGCAGGATGTCTCAGCGCCATTCGGTGGATGTCGCGAAAGTACCGAGGTAGGTCGTCGGGCCCCGCCGCCAGCACCACGCCCTCCGGATAGAGAACCTGATCGAACCACTCGCCAAGGGCCGCGATCTGCGCGCCCTCATTCGGGAAGTGGAAGTGGACGGTGCGCAGCGAGACACCGGCGCGGACCGCCGCCTCGCTGGGCGAGAGCTTGTCGCGGCCCGGATCGGAGAGCTGTTCAGCAAACGCCTCCAGGATGGCGGTGCGGGTTGCGAGCGCCTTGGCGTCCCGCTTCGGACTGTCGTAGCGGCGCGTCGCGCTCATGGAAGGAAGGTGATTCCGTGTTCCGCCCCGACCCTCAGAACACCGGCGATATCCGGCGGGCTCATTTCGACCTCCTCGGCCACCTGCTTGAAAAAACGCGCCGCGTTGCCCTTGGTCACGATCGTCAGGAAATGTGCGTCGGTCACGTTGCGATAGCCGTGGGGTGTGTTGGCCGGCACATGAGCGAAACCGCCGGGCAGCAGGTGCGACGTCCTTCCGTCGACATTGACCTCCAGTTCGCCGGACAAAACCACATAGATTTCTTCCCAGGCGTGGCTGTGCGGCGGCGGCCCGGCATTGGCGGGACCTCTGGTGTCGAAAATCTCGACCGCAGAACCCATGGCGTTGGTCAGCATCGGTCGAAGGACCTCACCGAGGACGTAATGGGCCTGGTCGGTGGTCGCTGCGTCGTTTGTGATCGTCACTAAACTCACTCCTTCGATGGCGTGAATATTCACTGCATTCTCCTGCAGTGAAAATGGACTACAGTTCATTGCGCTCGACTGCAATGATTATTTCTCCCCGGCTTGTACCCATCGCATTGGCGCTATATCTGTATAGCAACAGGAGGCGCAGATGCTGGCGATCAGACTGGATGCCGAAACCGAGCAGCGGCTGGAATCCCTCGCCGCCCGCACCGGGCGCACCAAGACCTTCTACGCCCGCGAGGCTATCGCGGCGCATCTCGACGACCTCGAGGACTTTTACCTGGTCGAAGAGAGGTTGCGGACCTTTCGCGATGGCGACGCCATCCCGCTTGCGACCCTGAAGGCCGAGCTTGGCCCAGGCGAGTGAGTTCCTGCCGGAGGCGGCAAAGGACCTGAAAAAGCTGGACCGCACGGTCGCGGCGAGGATCATCATTACGCTCGAAGACCGTATCGCCACACTCGACAATCCCCGCGAGATCGGCAGCGCCCTGACGGGCGACCACGCCGGCTATTGGCGCTGGCGGATCGGAGACTATCGCGTGGTGGCCAGGATCGAGGACGCACGGATCACGGTGCTGGTGGTGCGGGTCGCGCACCGGCGCGAGGTCTATAAATAGAGGCCATACATTGTGACTCCCCTCACCCTCTTTGGACCCTGGCTCGACCGGTGGGGCCTGAAGGCTGACGGCCAGCCGTTCACAACCCGATTTGGCAACCATCTGCTTCCGGTTCTGCATCAGGGCGCAGCCGCGATGCTCAAGGTCGCCGTCCACGAGGAGGAACGCCGGGGCGGCGAACTGATGGCGTGGTGGGATGGTATGGGGGCCGCGCCTGTGCTGGCGCGGGACGGCGACGGGCTGCTGATGGAGCGCCTTACCGGCCCGCAAAGCCTGTCAGCCATGGCGCAGTCAGGGCAGGATGACGAGGCGACACGCATCCTGTGCCGGACGGCGCGGGCGCTTCACCGTCCCCGCCGCCAGCCTGCGCCTCGGAGCCTCATCCCACTTGCTGACTGGTTTCATGCGCTTGAACCGGCGGCGAGCCAGCACGGCGGCACGTTTCAGAAATCGGCCACCGCCGCAGCGTTTCTGTTGAACACCACCCGTGACCCCGTCGTCCTGCATGGCGACTTCCACCATGACAATGTTCTGGATGGCGGCGACCGGGGCTGGCTGGTCATCGATCCCAAGGGGCTGATCGGCGAGGCCGGGTTTGAATACGCCAACCTCTTCCGAAATCCTGACGTGGAGATCGCGCTGGCACCCGGCCAGCTGCGCCGACGCGCCGCCATCGTTGTCGCGGAAACCGGGCTGGAGATGCAGCGCTTGCTGAAGTGGGTGCTGGCCTACGCGGGTCTTGGTGCGGCCTGGAGTCTTTCAAGCGGCCATGACCCACAGCCCGGCCTCGCCATCGCCGAGGCGGCCGCGCGGGAACTGGCACTTTGAACTACCGCCCCGGCAACACCCACCCCGTCACCTGCGCCAGCGCCACAAACCCCAGCTGCTCGAGTATGGGCCGGCTGGTCTCGCGGGCGTCGACGGTCAGGTAGCGCACGCCGCGTGATCGTGCTTCGGCGGCCCGGGCCGCGACCACGGCGCGGTAGACGCCGCGGCCGCGCCAGGCCGGGTCGGTGCCGCCGCCGTAGAGGCCGGCGAAGGCGCGATCTGCCAACAGTTCCAGGCGACCGGCGCAAATAGGCTTGCTGTTGGCGTAGGCCACGTAGATCGACAGCGAGCCGTCGTTAAGGCGCGGCAGCAGGACGTCGACTTGCTGATAGGGATGATCTGAGCGTCCGAAGGCGGCGGCGTTGGCGGTAGCGTAGTCTCGGAGGCCCGCCTCGTCCGTCGCACGCCGGACTTCGATACGTGGAAGGGTCTCAGCCTCAAGCCCGTCATCGTCGAGATCAAAGGCCAGAAACGTCTCGGTCTCGTCCGGGACGAAACCGGCCGCCGCCAGATGGGTGGTCAGGATTGCAGGCACGTCATGGCTGAAGACCTTCCACTCGACCTCCTGGCCCAGCGCCCGGAAGTGGTCGGCCTCGCGCTGAACCGCCGCCTCGACCTGATCATCGTCCAGCGACCACCAGCCGATGTGGTTGTAGGCACCCGTGGCGCGAAGTACGCCGTCGACCCACTGATGCCGGAGCCCCGCTTCGGCCGGCGGCGCGGCGCGCACCTCGGCGTCATATCGGGTCAGGATCTCGGGCGGGCGCAATCGCTATCCGTCCTGCGGCGGATAGCGTTCGAATGCTGGCAGGGTGTGCGCCTCGGCCATCCAGCCGATACGCTCGGCCACCTGGATGTGAGCCTGTGCAGCTACAGCGTCGGGGTTATCGTAGGTGGCGCTCTGGATATCCACGATGCCGGGCAACACCTCGGTGTTGCGATAGAACAGGCCCGTCCCGCAGTCGGCACAGAACTCACGTCGACCGTGCTCGGACGACACATAGACCCGCACATCGCCCCTGGTGATTCGAACCGCATCCTCCGGGTACATGGTCCAGGCTACCATCGGCGCTCCGGCATGCCGGCGGCAGTCGGTGCAGTGGCAAAGCGCATGGGTTATCGCGTCGCCCTCAACCTCGTAACGGACCGCGCCGCAGTGGCAGCCTCCGGCAATGCTCATGATCGATCTCCTCGACAAATTATCGGAACATATCAAGAACAATATCGATGCGATGTCAAGTTAAACCCGCCGTCGTATCGCGGTTGCCGAACGTTCAGGCAGCTACCTTGTTCGACGCAGTCCCGCTGATGCGAGCGCGGGCGATCTGGTTGGCCACCTCGTTGGTCGGGCGGCGCTCATGCAGCGCTTGATCCAGCACCTCCTCCAGGGTCAGCGCGAGGCGATCCAGCTTGGCGTCCACCCAGGTGGCGTCGAAGGCCTCGCCCCGGTCAAGCGCGCGGATCTCGCCGGCCACATTGATGATGCCGCCACCATTGATCACATAGTCGGGCGCATAGAGGATGCCGCGCTGGAACAGGTCACGACCGGCGGCCGCATCGGCCAGCTGGTTGTTGGCGGCGCCGGCGATCACCTTCGCCCGGATCCGCGGCAGGGTGTCGAGGTTGATGGCGCCACCCAGCGCGCAGGGCGCGAACACGTCGACGTCCGCGTCGAAGATGGCACCCGGCGAGACGATCGCGGCATTTGTGGCGGCGGCCACGCGACGCAGAGTCTCCGGGTTAACGTCTGTGATCACCAGTCTGGCCCCGGCAGCATGCAGCTTTTCAGCCAGGAAGCCTCCGACGTGGCCCACGCCCTGGATCGCAACACGGACGCCGTCCAGGTCACGTTTCAGGGCGCGCTGAACGCAGAGTTTGATGCCCCGGAATACGCCCTCGGCGGTGACCGGGCTGGGATCGCCCGAGGCGGCGGGATGGCCGTCGAGACCGGCGACATACCGTGTGTGCTTACGGGCGGAGGCCAGGTCTTCCGGCGAGACGCCAACGTCCTCGGCGGTCCAGTAGCGGCCACCCACGGCCTCGATGGCGCGACCAAAGGCCTCGAACAGGGCGGGGGTCTTCCGGGTGCGGCTGTCGCCGAGGATTACCGACTTGCCGCCGCCCAGCGCCAGATCGGCCATGGCGTTCTTGTAGGACATGGCCCGCGACAGCTTCAGCGCATCCTCCAGCGCGTCGTCGGCGCTGGCGTAGGGCCACATGCGACAGCCGCCGGCAGCAGGTCCGCGCGCCGTCGAATGAACGGCGATGATGCACTTCAGGCCAGATTTTTCATCCGAGAAGGCGTGGACGCTCTCATGATCCTCAAAGCTGGGCGAATCGAACAAGGTCATGCCGAGATATCCGAAATTCGAGGGATATTTGTCGCGCCCGCCTGTACGCCGGGCCGGATCATCGCACAACCCCGCGACCAGATCCTGCGCCAGGAATGGGCGGAGCATTGGACGGCAACGGCGCGGCCGGATCGCGAAGGAAGGCCA
>JANORH010000365.1:0-9376 GCA_031415215.1 Alphaproteobacteria bacterium
CCGAGTGGAAGCCGCGTCCGGACCTGTCGATCAAGGCCGAGTTGATCAACGCGACCGAGCGCGGACTTCGCAACACGCGCAACGTTTACGCCGGTCCGCGTGACATCGCGGCGCTGTTGTACACTGACGACCGGGACATCCAGTTCGGACGCATGATCTTCGTTCGGGTCCGCAAGACCTTCGGGGCCTGACGGGGCTCAGACCTCGGTCTTGACCGGCACCGTGGTGTCGTTGGCGCCGTGGGCCCAGTGCTTGATGGCAAAGCTCAAGGCCATGAACGCCACGCCGCAGATGACGCCGGCCCAGCCGAGCTTGTTGAAGCCATCCATCGAGGTCGCCAGGGCCGCAGCCGAATCCAGCACCTGACCGCCCACCGTCTCGGTTCCCATGGCACCGGCGATGATGCCGCCGACATACTGGGCGATCGAGGAGGCCAGGAACCACACCGCCATCATGAACGAGACGATGGAGGCCACCGATAGCTTGGTGATCTGTGACAGACCGACCGGCGAGAGGAACAGCTCACCTGTGGTGTGCAGCATGTAGAGCAGCGCCAGCATGATCAGCGGCATGCGGTACTGGTCGTCTGCCAGGTCGCGGGCCCAGAAGACGACCAGGAAGCCCAGCCCCACCTGAAGCAGGCCGAGGCCGAACTTCATGACCGGGTCCAGATCGAGGTTGCGGCTGGCCAGCCAGGCCCAGAGCGCGGCGAAGATCGGGGCGAAGATCAGGATGAAGCCGGCGTTGAACGACTGGGTCTGGGCCGCCGATATGCCCTGCAGATCGACATTGCGGTCGGCGAACAGGTTGAGCGAGGTGCCGGCCTGTTCGAACAGGGTGAAGAACACCACCGAACCGAAGATCAGAACCATCGCCAGCAACATCCGCTCGCGCTCGATCTTGTTGCATTTGGTGGAGAGAAAATACGCGATGAACGCCAGGGACGCGACCGTCGAGATACCCAAAGCCCAGCCGACCAGCTGGTTGCTCTGGACCAGCAACCAGATCGGGATCACGCCCAGCACACCCAGGCCATAGATCAGCCATTCCACGTTCAGGGGTCCGGCTACCTTGCGGATCAGAACCTCCGGCTGTGGCGGCTCGCCCTTGCCCAGCAGGTGCTTCTTGCCCAGCACGAAGACCACGAAACCAGCCAGCATGCCGACGCCGGCCAGGCCGAACCCGGCCCACCAGCCCACCGTCTCGCCCAGCAGGCCGCACAGGACCGAGGCCCAGAAGGCCCCCAGATTGATGCCGTAGTAGTAGAGGGTGAAACCCGCGTCGCGACGGGGGTCACCCTGGGGATAAAGCTGGCCCACGATGGCCGAGATGTTGGGTTTCAGGAAGCCGACCCCCATGATGATCAGCGAGATCGCCAGATAGAAGGCGGTCTTGCCTACCGGATCCACCGTGGTTGCCATGGTGTAGGACCCCTTGGGCAGCACTGTCGGGAGGGTGGCACCGGTCGCCAGGCCCTCGATCTTCAAACCGCCGCCTTCAGCCGGGCCGAACGCGTGGGGCTGGCCGTCGACGATCAGACGCACCTCGCGCCCATCCATCCGTCCGGTGGCGGAGACCTCATAGGCCTGACCGGCGTAGGTCAGGGTCTGGGTCGCGGGTTGACCTTCGACCGCCATGGTCATGTGACCGGCCACCAGCAGCAACGCGCCGAAAGCTACGGCCTTGCGGGTGCCCAGATAGCGGTCCGCCAGCAGGCCGCCGATCAGCGGCAGCAGATAGACCAGTGAGGTGTAGGAGCCGTACTGGGCCCCGGCGGTCTTGTCGTCGAACAGCAGGTGCTGGGTCAGGTAGAAAATCAGTATGCCGCGCATCCCGTAGTAGGAAAACCGCTCCCACATCTCGGCGAAGAACAGGATGATCAGTCCACGCGGATGGTTCTTGAGCAGCTGCATCAGCACCGGAATACCGGTAGCCAGCGTGATCACGATGCCGATCAGGACGATGAGGTTCATGCAGGCATGGTTCCGGTGACCTCAAGGATCGCGATCATGGGTGGCCCCCGCCATGTCGCAGAATTGCCGGAGAACATCACGCGTCATCCCTCAGCACAAGCCGCCGCCGTCGCGGCATTTCGGCAAGGCCCCGGTTCATGCTTAACTCCGGCAATACGCAGGAAGCCCCGCGATGAAGCTACCCGGCCCGGATCATCCCATCACCATCACGCCGGCGACGTCGTCATGGCGCGCGCGGTTCAACGGTCGGGTGATCGCCGACAGCGCCAGTGCCCTGGCGCTGAAGGAGGCCAGCTATCCGCTCGTGATCTACTTCCCGCGCGCCGATGTCGCGATGGACGCCCTCAGCCGCACCGAACGTTCGACCCATTGCCCCTACAAGGGTGACGCGGCCTACTACACGATGGCGGTAGACGGTGAGGTCGCACCCAATGTGATCTGGACCTACGAAGTGCCGTTCCCGGCGATGGCGGAAATCTCCGGCTATCTCGCCTTCTATGCCGACCGCGTCGATGTCTATGAGGTCGACGACGGGGTCAGATGACCCCGTCCTTGTTCTTTGCCAATCGCCAGCCGGTGTATTCGGGCACGCTGGTGACTTCGCGCACGCACCAGCCGGGGATCTCGACTGCCATCGCGGCCATGCGATTGCTGGCCTCGCACTCGGCCAGCACCAGGCCCGTCAGGTCGCCTTCAAAAACGTCGACGGTGAAGCCGCCCAGCTTATGCCGCAGCTTGCTCAGCCGCTCGCCCGGCAGAGCCGCCAGCACCGCGTGTTCCTCATCGTTTAGGTAGAGGTTTGCCATCGGTCCGATCAACGGGTTGTCGGGGGCGTACTTTTTGGCCAGTTTGAACTCGCGTTCGCCCGTCGCCAGATGGGTGATGGCCCGGAGCCTCAGGCGACCGCCCTCAATATAAAGGTCCTCGATCCGCCGCGCGCCGGTGCCATTCAACATAGGGACAAGGCTTGCATCCACCAGGAAGCGACGCTCCGCAACCCAGTGCGCATATTTCGGAAGCTTGACCGGCATCATAGTCCTCGCGGGGTCTTGTCCACTCCGAGCGGGCCAAGACCCGTCGTACGTTCAGCGATAGGCCATCGGCCTGCTTATGGGGATAGGCTTGTGCGTTGAAAGTGTCGAGCCGACGGTGCGTCATGACACAGTTGGAGCGGCCGGCGGGAATCGAACCCGCGACATTCAGCTTGGGAAGCTGACGTTCTACCTCTGAACTACGGCCGCGCTGCGGGTCCCTTTAGCGGCTCCGGGGCGTCCCCTCAAGGCGCGGCGGGTGACCTGCTCAGATCAGTTGCAGGAAGATCAGGCCAAGGCCAGTCATCGACACGGCCCAGGCCACGGTCCGCACCCATGGAATGCCGATCAGATAGACCGCGCAAGGGACACTCGGCCCCCCAGGAACACCTGTGCACCCAGGACCGTCATGGGGTTCGAGCGACCGACGGCGTGGGCCACCATTACCACAATGGCGAACAGCACCAGACTCTCCAGCATGTTGCGGTGCGCCCGGATCGCGCGGCCGGCAAAGCCGGTGATCTCGGCCAGGTTCTCGCGATTTCTGGCCAACGTCGGCAGCCCAACCTGGGGGATGGCCGCGGCCTGTCAATTACCCCTTACGTTGACCTGCGGCGCAGGTCGTCGCACCATGCTCGCAAAGATCAGGGAGACGACAGATGGCCGACGGCGAAGTCCTGCAACAGGCGAAGTTCCACGCCATGACCGACAGCACGATGGAGGATTGGGCCGCGATCAGCCGCGCCGCCCAGGGGCATCGCGGCCAGCATGTGGATCAGATCGTCAGCCACCTGAACATGCTGAAAGGCGACAGTGGCGGGTTTGCCGTCGACCGGCTTGAGCACAGCCTGCAGACCGCGACGCGGGCCCATCAGGCCGGGCAGGACGAGGAGTATGTCGTTTGCGCCCTGGTGCACGATATCGGCGACATGCTGCTGCCGGCCAGCCATGCGGAACTGGGTGCGGCGATCCTGAAACCCTACATCTCTGAGCGGAACTTCTGGATGATGGAAAAGCACGGCATTTTCCAAGGGTACTATTTCTTCCACCACCTGGGCCTGGACCGCGACATGCGCGACGAGTACCGGGGCCATCCGGACTTTGAATACACCGCACAGTTCTGCCACCTCTACGACCAGAATTCGTTCGACCCGGCGTTCCCGTCGATGCCGCTTGAGGCGTTCGTGCCGATGATGCGCCGGGTGATGGAGACGCCGAAGCACTCGATCTATCGCAAAGCCCGGGCGGGCTGACCCGGTCTACTGACCCTGGCCAAGGGTGAAGCCCGCCTCGCCGTCGAAGGTGCAGAGGTGTTCGGTCTTGATGAAGTCGACGCCGGCGACGACGGCCCGGCCACTGAGGGCCACGATCTCGTTCAGGTCGATTGACCCGCCGCCGTTCATGAACCTGCAACGCCAGTGATCGGTGCAGAAGGTTTCCGGGATGCCGCCTGGCCAGACCTTGACCCCGCGGTTGGTGATCATCTTCAGCTCCAGCGGTCCGCCCTCGATGCCCTTGAGCTTGGCGGCGAGGTCATCGATGCCACCGCGCCACTGCACGAACAGATCGACACCGACGGTCTGGCGATCGGCAGGTGGCCGCCGCACCGGGGCAGCGACCTCCAGGGGCGCGTTGGCACTGTAGCGGACAGGCGCAAGTGTCTGCGGTTCCTGACCCAGCCGCGCCATGACGGCGTCGGCAAACTCACGCGTGCCAACGCTGGCTGTTGAAGCTACGTTGCCCACGACGTCGGCGGTGTGAACACTGTCCTCAATCGCCCGAAGCCAGGCATTGTGAACGCGCTCGGCGACATCCGACTGTCCCAGATGATTCATCATCATCACGCCGGCCAACAGCAGTCCGGACGGGTTTGCGATGTTTTGACCCGCGATATCGGGCGCGGAGCCATGAATCGCCTCGAACATTGAGACGTGCCCGCCGATGTTGGCTGAGCCAGCGAGTCCTACTGATCCTGCGATTTCGGCGGCCACGTCGGAGATGATGTCGCCGTAGAGGTTGGTGGTGACAATGACGTCGAAGTCTTCCGGCCGGGTGGCCAGTCGCGCCGTGCCGATGTCGACGATCCAGTGGTCCTGAACGATGTCGGGATATTCGGCACCGATTTCGTCGAACACCTTATGGAACAGCCCATCGGTCAACTTCATGATGTTGTCTTTGGTGAAGCAACTGACCTTGGTGCGTTGGTTCGCCCGCGCATATTCGAATGCATAGCGCACGATCCGTTCGCAGCCGGGGCGGCTGACCAATTTCAGGCACTGGTAGACCTCATCGGTCTGGCGATGCTCGATGCCCGCATAGAGGTCTTCCTCGTTCTCGCGCACGATCACCAGATCCATGCCGGGGTGTTTCGTCGCAACGTAGGGCGCGTAGGCCGAACATGGGCGCACATTGGCATAGAGCCCTAGCGTCTTCCGGATCGTCACATTCAACGACTTCATCCCGCCGCCCTGGGGCGTGGTGATCGGGGCCTTGAAGAAGGCCCGGGCGCTTCGCAGGGTATCCCAGCCTTCCGGCGCGATGCCGGATGTGTGGCCCTGGCGATAGAGCTGCTCGCCGATCTCCAGAGGCCGGATGTCCAGCCGCGCACCCGCGACGCGCAGGACGTCGAGGGCCGCGGTCATGATTTCTGGACCAATTCCATCGCCGTGGGCGACGGCGACGACCGGCGCTTCATCGAGTTCGGACGCGTGGTACATGCAGGGCTCCCGGGTTGCTGGTGCTCCAGTACGTCGTCAGGTCCGGCCATTGCGGTTGATTGGCATCATACCCATCATATGACTCTCATATCTTTGAGCGGTATGGATCCAAAATGATCAATCTTGAACTGAACCTTGTCCGCAGCTTCGTGGCCATCGCGGAGGTCCGCAGTTTCACCCGGGCCGGCGAGCGGCTGGGGCGCTCGCAGTCGGCGATCAGCCTGCAGATCCGGCGGCTGGAGGATCAGGTCGGGGTCAGGCTGCTGTCGCGTGATCCACGGCATGTGGTTCTAACGTCGGATGGCGAGGCGTTCCTGCCCCAGGCGCGCCGCTTGTTGCGCCTGAACGATGAAATCCTGTCCGGCCTGACCGGCGGCGACGTCGAGGGCGAGGTCCGGCTGGGCGCGCCGGAAGACTTCGCCACCGTGCATCTGCCGGACATTCTGGGCGAGTTCACGCGGGCCAACCCCAAGGCCACGCTGGCGGTCACCTGCGATCTGACGCTCAATTTGCTGGAACAACTTCGTGACGGTGCGCTGGATCTGGCGCTGGTCAAGCGCGAGCCGCTGGGCCCCGATGTGGGCACCCGGGTCTGGCGTGAGCCGCTCGTCTGGGTGGGGGCCGACGAAAGCATGGTCGAGACAGACGCGCCGTTGCCATTGGTTGTGGCCCCCAGCCCTTGTGTTTACCGCAAGCGGGCGATCACGGCACTGGACGGTCAGAGGCGCGCCTGGCGGTGCGCCTACACCAGTCCGTCGCTGGCGGGGCAACAGGCGGCGTTGCGGGCCGGCCTCGGTATCACCGTCCTGCCCAGCGAGATGGTGCCACCTGATCTGGTGAGGCTGGGGCCCAAGCAGGGTCTGCCCGCGCTTGCTGACACAGAAATCGCGTTGATGCGGGCCTCCACGGCTGTGCCGATGGCGGCGGAGAGACTGGCCGAATTCATTCTCACATCGCTCGACCGGCAACACAGCCTGGCCGAAGATCAGCGCCACCCATGACGGCCATGAGCAAAACGCATTGCCGCCACACTGGCGACCGACGGCTGTCGTGCCTAACTCTCTGTCTGCGGCCCGGGCCCCTCTGACGATCAACCTTGATCGTGATGTCGGACTGCAAACGACGCGCTCGGGGTCCGGTCCAGCTTCCCCCCAATGTAGCCTCCCGGGCTTCGGGCGCGTCACCAACCGGAGGAGCACATGAATCAAAATCGAGTCTGGCGTTTGCAGAACCATCATCGGTGGCTGGAGCAACGCCTCAGGGAAGAGAGCCGCCGACCAAACCCGGATGCCTTCATCGTCCCGGATCTGAAGCGCAAGAAACTGCTGGTGAAGGACGAATTGTTCCTCGCCGAAAGCCATATCGCACCGGCCTGGCGCGAGCTGGAACGCGCCTGACCTGACACAGCGGAGGCCCTCCAGGGGGGGCCCTGATCGTGTGCTCCAGATGACTTCACAATCATTCCGCTGCTGCACCTCGTGCTCGGCCCGCCCAGCGGTGAGCCTGGAAGCGCCAGGGGCCCCACGCGCTGACCCCACTTCCGAGCGTGACGTGAGGCTCCTGACGAGCCCGGTCTCTTCGCTCAAACACACGAAACGTGAGACGTGATGATGGAACTGCTCGCCGACGTCCTGACCGGTGATTTCCTCGGCAAACCGGCCTGGCTGTGGTTGGTCTTCATGGGTCTGGTCGGCGCGCTGCTTGCCTTCGACCTCGGCGTTCTCAACAAGTCGGACAAGGCCATCGGTGTTGCCGAGAGCCTGAAGTTATCGGCGTTCTATATTGCGGTCGCGGTCCTGTTCGGTGCCTGGGTCTGGTGGTCCATGGGGCCGGTCTCGGGCATGCAGTACTTCACGGGCTATGCGCTGGAAAAGGCGCTCTCGATCGACAACGTCTTCGTGATCTCGATCATCTTCGGCTATTTCGCCATCCCCCCGAAATATCAGTACCGAGCGCTGCTCTGGGGCATCCTTGCGGTGCTGGTCATGCGGGGCGTGATGATCGCGCTCGGCGCGGCCCTGGTGCAACAGTACGAGTGGGTACTCTACATCTTCGGTGCCTTCCTGATCGCCACGGGGATCAAGATGCTGGTGATGAAGGAAC
Organism: Alphaproteobacteria bacterium; assembly: GCA_031415215.1. GTDB lineage: Bacteria > Pseudomonadota > Alphaproteobacteria > Caulobacterales > Caulobacteraceae > Phenylobacterium. The sequence continues at coordinate 7,825 of JANORH010000365.1, forward strand.
AGGAGCAGGACGTCTCCAGGAACCCGGTCGTGAAGTTCCTCTCCAAACGCATGCGGATAACCCCCGAGCTTCACGGCGAGCGCTTCTTCGTCAGCCAGCCCGACCCCGCAACCGGCAAGATCGTGCGCTTCGCAACGCCGCTGTTCCTGGCGCTGGTGATGATCAACATCGCCGATCTGGTTTTCGCGGTGGACTCGGTCCCGGCGATCTTCGCGATCACCACCGACACCTACATCGTCTACACCGCCAACATCATGGCGATCCTGGGCTTGCGGGCCCTCTATTTCGCCCTGGCCGCCCTGGTCCACCGCTTCGAATATCTGAAGTACGCGCTGGCCATCGTGCTGGTCTTCATTGGTGCCAAGATCTTCTGGAACCAGATCGTCGGCAAGGTCGACCCCGCGATCTCGCTGGGCGTGACCCTGTCGATTATCGCGGCGGGCATTGTGTTCTCGCTGTGGAAGACCCGCGGGGTTGAACCTTCCGTGCATAGCTGACCCGGACGAGGCACCTCAGTCCGACGCGTCCGAGAAGATCTGCTCGATCGTCAGGTCAAACAGCCGGGCGATGCGGAAGGCCAGCGGCAGGCTGGGATCGTACTTGCCGGTCTCGATGGCGTTGACGCTCTGGCGGGAGACGTCAAGGCGTTGGGCAAGATCGGCCTGGCTCCAGTTCCGCCCGGCGCGGAGCACCTTGAGGCGGTTGTTCATCTAAACCTCCGCGCAGCCAAGGGTAAAGTTACGCCGAGCTGGACAAAAAACGCCACCGGGACGGCCCACATCCAGACATTTGGGGCCTTGTCGAAGGTCTCGAGAAACCCCCAGACGGTGGCTTCGCACAGTGTGAGCGCGCCGCTCCAGATCAGCGCGGTGCGGATCATTTCCCGCATCACCTCATCGGTCTCCTCCCGCAGGAATTGGCCCAGGATCAGGAATATCCCGACAATGGGCACAGCCGGTGCCAGGGCTATGAGATAGCCGACCGGGCCGACGGTGAGGCCCAGGTCATAGAGGTGCGTCGCCGCCATGAGCATCGTCACATAGACCAGAATGGTCGCGGTCAGACGGCGGTGATAGCGCCGCATCGCCGGACGCATCGGCGTCGAACTGAAAAAGCGACGGAACAGCCCGGCCGCCAGCATGGGCGACAGGCTCATCAGGGCCACCCCCGCCCAACTCCATCCACTCCACCAGGTGAGACCAACGACAGCCAGGCCCACCGGCGCGCCGGCCGCAGCGAGGGCCACAAGCGCAATGCGCCCGAGCCGACCGCCTTCGATGGCGCGCGTCATGCGATGGCCCCTTGGGCGACGAGATGGAGGGTCCGCGCAATGCGCATTCCCGACGCATTTGGGAAATTCATGGTGTCAGCTTCCTTTGTCTATATGTAAAGGAAACACGACATCCTAGACGGAGTCAAGCACACTTTACACACATCCCCTGCCTTCCCCGATTTCGGGGAAGGGGGACCGCGCCCATAGGGCGGGGTGGAAGGGGCGGGACCGGGCTCAGCGCTTGATCTCGCCCCCTCCACCACCCGCTCTTCGGCGGGC
>JANORH010000366.1:0-10190 GCA_031415215.1 Alphaproteobacteria bacterium
CGGCGCGTCGCGAGCTGATCTGGTGGACCGCAACGGGCGCATGCTGGCGGCCAATCTGGTGCACTACGGTCTCTACATCGATCCGCGCGAAATCTGGGACCAGCCGGAGACCCGGCGCGGCCTTTTGCAGATGTTGCCTGATCTGGACGCGGCGCGGCTGGAGCGCGCACTCAGGGGTAATCGTAGAGTATTCGTGATGGGGGCCCTTGACCCCGGTGACCGCAATCGGGTGCACGGCCTGGGCTTGCCGGGCGTCAGCTTCGAGCCGGAACAGCATCGCGTCTATCCACTGGGCACGACAGCCGCCCACATTATCGGCTTCTCGGATAGCGGCGGTGAGGGCCTGGCGGGCGCAGAAGCGGCCTTCAACGAGGAGATCCGCGCTGCCTCGGTCAAGGGCGGAACCATTCCACTTTCCATCGACCTGCGGGTGCAGGGCGCACTGGAGGATGAGATCTACAAGGCTGTGGCCGAGTTCACGCCCAAAGGTGCCGTCGGCATCGTCACCGATGTTCAGACCGGCGAGGTTCTGGGCATGTCCAGCTGGCCGGTGTTTGATCCGAACAAACCCAACAAGTCGAGTGAGTACAGCCGGACCAATCGCGCCGCAGCCTCGGTCTTTGAGATGGGTTCGACGTTCAAGGGCTTCACCGTAGCCATCGGCCTCGACGCGGGGGTGACCACGCCCAAGACCACCTTCGACGCGCGTTTCCCCTACCAACTCGGCTATCGCACCATCCACGACTACCACGCCGCCCGAAAGATCCTGAGCCTGGTGGAGGTATTCCAGCACTCCTCCAACATCGGTACAGCCAAGCTCGCCCAAAGCGTGGGGCCGGAGCGGATGTCGCAATATTTCAATGGATTGGGCCTCACATCTCCGGCCAAGGTTGAGTTGCTGGAAAGCGCACGTCCGCTGACGCCAAAGGTCTGGAACGACGACGCGGTCGCCTCGACGTCGTTCGGCCACGGCATCAACGTCAGTCCGCTGGCGCTGTCGCGAGCCTATGGCGCGGTGCTAAACGGCGGTCGTCTGATCCCGATGACCATCCGTAAACTGCCGGCGGATGCCAGGACCGGCGGCCCCCGGGTGATGTCGGAAAAGACCTCGCTGCAGATGCTGTCGATCATGCGCGCCAATGTGACCGGCGGTAGCGGCAAGTCGGCCAACGTCGCGGGCTATTACGTCGGCGGCAAGACCGGCACCGGCGAGAAATATGACCCGGCGATCCGCGCCTATAATCATGCCCGGCAGGTGTCGTCTTTCGCGGCGATCTTCCCGACCACGGGCGGGGCGGACACCAAGCGCTACTTTGTGCTGGTGTTGCTGGACGAACCTCATGGCACGGCCAAGAGTGCCGGCTATTCTACCGGTGGCTGGGTTGCGGCCCCTGCGGCGGGTCGGATCATCGAGCGCATCGCGCCGTTCCTGGGCGTCCAGCGCCGTAACGACCTGACCCAGGCCATCCCCGTCGAGGAGCCTGTCGAGGCGGAAACGGCCGGGGCGCAATGACCGTCCGCCTGACCTCACTGGTAAAGCGCCACCTGGGCATCGACCCCGAGATCACCGGCGTGACCGCTGACAGTCGCAAGGTGAAGCCGGGCTTCCTGTTTGCAGCCCTTTCCGGCTCCCAGACCGACGGCGCCGCATTCGCCGCCAAGGCTGTAGAGGCAGGTGCGGCGGCGGTGCTGGCGGATGAGGACCTCAATCTATCTGTCCCCACACTGGTGTGCCGCGATCCGCGCCGGGGATATGCGCTGGCTGCCGCCAACTTCTGGGGTCGCCAGCCCCAGACCTGCGTGGCGGTGACCGGCACCAACGGCAAGACCTCGGTGGCCACGTTCTGCCGCCAGATGTTCGCCCACGCCGGTCATGTGTCGGCCAGTATGGGCACGCTTGGCGTCACCGTCTCGCGCCCCGGCGGCGTCGTAGATCAGATCACACCGCCCGGCCTGACCACGCCAGATGCCGGCGATGTAGCCGAGCTGCTAATGCGGATCAGCCAGCTGGGCGTTACCCACTTTGCCATGGAAGCCTCCTCGCACGGCATTGATCAGCGACGCCTCGATGGGGTCCGGCTCTCGGCGGCGGGCTTCCTCAATCTGACCCAGGATCACCTGGACTATCACGGCACCATGGAAGGGTATCGCGGCGCGAAGCTCCGGCTGTTCGAACAACTTATGCCGCGCGGCGCCACGGCGGTCCTGAACGCCGACTCCGAGGCCTTTCCGTTCTTTGCGGCGGCGTCTGTTGTGTCGGGTCAGCGGGTGATGAGTGTCGGCGCGACCGGCCAGGCCCTACGTCTAATTGAACGCACCCCGTTGCCCGACGGCCAGCGGTTGTCGATCCGCGCCGAGGGCCGTCTCTATCATGTGCGGCTGCCGCTGGTGGGCGCGTTTCAGGCGTCGAATGCCTTGGTCGCGGCGGGGCTCTGCCGGGCGGCAGGACTCAGCTACGACGATACCTTTGCGGCGATGGAACAGATCGATGGCGCGCCGGGGCGCCTTCAAAGGGTCGGCCGGGGACCGCGCGGTGGTGAGGCCTATGTCGACTATGCTCATACTCCGGACGGCCTTGAGACCGTGCTGCGGGCCCTTCGCCCACATGTGCTCGGCAAGCTGATTGTGGTGTTTGGCGCGGGCGGTGATCGCGACAAGACCAAACGCCCCCTGATGGGCCGTTTTGCTGCGACCCTGGCGGATGTGGCTATCGTCACTGACGATAATCCTCGCTCCGAGATTCCCGCCGCGATTCGCGCCGATATCCTGGCTGGAAATGCGGGCCTGACGGAAATCGGTGATCGCCGGGCAGCCATCCAGTCCGCCGCAGCGTTATTGCAGGATGGCGATATCCTGGTGGTGGCCGGCAAAGGCCACGAGCAAGGCCAGACTGTCGGATCCATCGTCTATCCATTCGACGATGTCGCTGAAACCGCCAAGGCTCTGGAGCTGGTCCATGGGTGACCGGATCGCGACCGCGCCGCTCTGGACATCGCGAGATATTGCAGCGGCAACCGGCGGCTCGGTGAGCGGTGACATTTCCGCTACCGGGGTTTCCATCGACACGCGCAGCCTTGAACCCGGTGACCTGTTCGTGGCGTTGGCCGGCGCGCGGGACGGTCATGACTTTGTCGATCTGGCGATGAGCAGGGGTGCGTCTGGTGTGCTGGCGGCGCACGCTGTGGCTGCGCCGTGTATCGTGGTCGGAGACACCTTTGTTGCCCTGGAACAGCTGGGTATCGCGGCGCGTGAGCGCGCCGTGCAAGCCCGACGGGGGGCTGTGACCGGATCTGTCGGCAAGACCAGCGTCACCCAGGCGGTGATGGCAGGCCTGTCGCTGGCCGGTCGGGCCCATTCATCCGTGAAGTCCTACAACAACCATATCGGCGTGCCGCTGACGATGGCCCGAATGCCACGGGACACCGAGCGCGCGGTGTTCGAGGTTGGCATGAACCATGCCGACGAGATCCGGCCCCTGTCCCGCATTGTCCGCCCCCACGCCGTCCTCGTGACCACAGTCGGCCCGGTGCACACCGAGAATTTCCCCGATGGCGAGCTGGGCGTGGCCCGAGCCAAGGCCGAAATTTTCGAAGGTCTGGAGCCCGGCGGCGTCGCAATCCTGAATGTCGATAACAGCTGGTTCGACCTGCTGAAGGCTGAAGCTCTCAGGGCAGGCGCTGTGGTGCGCACCTTTGGGAAGGGTGCTGACTGCGACGCGCAACTGATCGACTTTGTCGTCACTGGTCCCAAGGCCGTGATCTCGGCGCGTTGGCGCGGCAAGGTGCTGAACTTCCCCATCCTGCAGACCGGGCTCCATTGGGGCCTGAACAGCATGGCCGTGTTGCTGATGCTGGACGCGCTGGACGTGAGTCTTGACGACGGCCTGGCGGCCCTCTCGGCATTCGAGCCGCTGGTCGGTCGTGGTGCCGAGGCAACGGTCTGCCTGGCCGGCGGGGGGTTCACTCTGATCGATGAGAGCTACAACGCCAATCCGATCTCAATGGCCTCAGCCATCGCGACATTGGGAGCAAGAAAGACGGCGGGCCGCCGGATTGTGGCGCTGACGGACATGCTGGAACTGGGTCCAGAAGCCGAGGCGTTTCATGCCGCCATCGCCACTGCGCTGGACGGAGTATCAATCGACCTTGTGTTCTGCGCGGGTCCTTTGATGAAATCACTCTGGGACGCCCTTCCGCCGACTCGGCGGGGCGGCTACGCGGAGACGGCCTCGGATCTCGCACCGCGGCTCGCCCAGGCCGTTCAGGCCGACGACGTGGTCATGGTAAAGGGATCGAACGGGTCGAAGGCCGGGCTAATCGCCCAGGCGTTGATCTCGCTCGGCCAACCCCGATCGGGACTTGGAGAGGCTGGCTGATGTTCTATTGGCTCTACGAACAATACGCCTCGTCCGGCTATGTCCCGATCCTCAACCTGCTGAAGTATCAGACGCTTCGAACCGGCCTGGCGATCTTCACGGCACAGATCGTCGTGGTGGCGCTTGGGTCGCGGTTCATCCGCTGGATGAAGGCCCGCCAGGGCAAGGGTCAGCCGATGCGCGCCGAGGGCATCGAACGTCACGTGCTGGAGAAATCTGGAACCCCCACCATGGGTGGTGTGATGATCCTGGCCGGGTTGTTCGCGGGCACTCTTCTGTGGGCAGACCTGAGCAATGTTTACATCTGGGCGGTGCTGCTGGTCACCGGCGGGTATGGTTTCGTAGGGTTCCTCGACGACTACGCAAAGGTCACCAAACAGACGACCGCCGGGATATCCAGCCGTACGCGGCTTGGCCTGGAGGCGCTGATCGCCATCGCGGCAACAGCGCTGATCATTCTCTTTGCCGCCAAACCCCCGGAGAGCCCGGAGTTGCTCACTTCCGTGACCTTCCCGGTATTCAAGCAGCTGTTCCTCGATATGGGGTGGCTCTATCTGGCCTTCGGTGCCTTTGTGATCGTGGGCGCGGCCAACGCGGTAAACTTCACGGACGGCCTGGACGGCCTGGCCACGGTGCCGGTGATGATCGCAGCGGCCACCTACGGGCTGATCGCGTATCTGGTCGGCAACTTCATCTTCGCCAACTACCTGCAACTCCACTTTGTCCCCGGCGTGGGTGAGTTGGCGGTGTTCTGCGGGGCGATGATCGGGTCACTGCTCGGGTTCCTCTGGTACAACGCTCCCCCGGCCAAGATCTACATGGGTGACACAGGATCTCTGGCGCTGGGCGGCGCTGTCGGGACCGTCGCCGTGGCGACGCGCCATGAGATCGTCCTGGCCATCATCGGCGGCCTGTTCGTGGTCGAGCTCTTGTCGGTGGTGATCCAGGTGGCGTGGTTCAAACGCACAGGACGCCGTATCTTCCTGATGGCACCGATCCATCACCATTTCGAGAAACTGGGCTGGTCGGAATCGACCATCGTCATCCGCTTCTGGATCGTCTCAATCATGTTGGCGCTGGTCGGCCTCGCCACCCTGAAACTTCGGTAGGGGGCAGCGCACGGCGTCATGATCCCCGTCACCCCCTTTGCCGGAAAGACCGTCGCGGTCTTCGGCCTGGCCCGTACGGGTCTGGCCGCGGCGCGGGCCCTGCTGGCTGGCGGGGCCAAGGTGGCGCTGTGGGACGACAAGGCCGTCTCGCGTGACGCGGCCCTTGCCGAAGGCTTCGATCTCACCGATCTGAACAGTGCCGACTGGAGCGGTTTCACCGCCCTGATGTTGTCGCCGGGCGTGCCGCTGACCCATCCCCAACCGCACTGGACGGTGGAGAGGGCCAGATCCGAAGGCGTCGAAATCCTTGGCGATATCGAACTGTTCGCCCGGACCGTGAATGCCGCGCCTGAGCACAAGCGGCCCCGGATCGTGGCGATCACCGGCACCAACGGCAAATCCACGACCACGGCCCTGATCGGCCACATCTGCGCCGAGGCCGGGCGCGATGTGCGCATCGGCGGGAATATCGGCGTGGGCGTACTGGGCCTCGACGACATGCATGGCGGGGCGGTCTATGTGCTTGAGCTCTCGTCCTATCAGCTTGACCTGACGTCCAGCCTGAAGCCCGACGTGGCCGTGATCCTTAATATTTCGCCAGACCATCTTGAGCGGCACGGCAGCATGGAAGGCTATATTGACGCCAAGCGCCGGATCCTCGCCAACCAGGGCAAGGGCGACACGGCCGTTATCGGCGTTGATGACGAGTACGGCGGCCGCATCTGCACCGAGATCACCGCTGCCAACCGCCGAACCATTGTTGCCATTTCGGCCAGCAAGACCATGGGCCGGGGCATCTATGCGCTGGATGGGTTACTCTACGACGCCACGGCTGAGCGTACCGTCGAGGTCGGGGACCTGAAGCGCGCCCGATCGCTGCCGGGGCGACACAATTGGCAAAATGCCGCCGCCGCCTATGCGGCCGTGCGAGGTATCGGCATCGACGCGGGTCAGGCCGCCCGTGCGCTGATGACCTTCCCGGGCCTGGCGCATCGGATGGAAACCGTCGGCGTGATCGGCAAGGTGCGGTTCGTCAACGACAGCAAGGCCACCAATGCCGATGCCGCGCGTCAGGCGCTGTCCAGCTATCCCAAGGTTTACTGGATCGTCGGCGGCCAGCCCAAGACGGGCGGCATCGACGACCTGTCGGATCTGTTCCCGCGTGTGACGAAGGCCTACCTCATCGGAGAGGCCGGGCCGGCGTTTGCCGCAACCCTGGCCGGTCGCGCTGACGCGGTTCTTTGCGGAACAATCGAAGTGGCGACAGATCAGGCTTTCAAGGACGCAGCTAAAACGGGTCGGGACGCCGTGGTCTTGTTGTCGCCGGCCTGCGCCTCCTTCGACCAGTTCGCCGACTTCGAAGCGCGGGGCGAGGCGTTCCGCGCCGCCGTCCAGACGCTGGCCACCAGCCCATCACTCAAGGGTGTCGCATGACAACCGCCAGCAACGCCCACGCTTTTCCCCGCTCCGACCGATCCGCACTGGGTGTCTGGTGGTGGACCGTTGACCGGTGGATTCTGGGCGTCGTTGGCGTCCTGATCGCCATCGGCGTGGTGATGTCTTTCTCGGCCAGTCCCGCTGCGGCCGCCAGGATGAACATCGGCGATCCGTTCCATTTTGCTGTTCGCCAGTGCGTGTTCGCCGGTGGGGCAGCCTTCATCCTGCTGGCCACGTCTATGCTGGACGTTCGCGATACCCGGCGCGCCGCCTTCTTCATATGGGCAGCCGCGATTGCGGTGATGATCGCCCTGCCGTTCATCGGCCACAACGCCAAGGGCGCGACCCGCTGGCTGGAGTTCGGCGGCTTCACATTCCAGCCATCCGAGTACATGAAACCTGCCCTGGTGATCCTGGTCGCCTGGATGTTCTCGGAAGGGCAAAAGGGTCAGGGTGTGCCTGGGGTCTCCATCGCCTTTGGCCTCTATGCCGTGTCCATCGGCCTGTTGTTGATCCAGCCGGATGTGGGGCAGACAGTGCTGATCACCATCGCCTTTGGTGCCGCGTTCTGGATGGCCGGGGTGCCGATGTCCTGGGTCATGCTGTTGGGCGCAGCGGCGGCGGCGGGACTGTCCTCGACCTATTTCCTGTTCCCGCACGTGGCCAGCCGGGTAGACCGGTTCCTGTCACCGGACCGCGCCGACACCCATCAGGTCGACGCCGCAGCGATTGCGCAGGCCGCCGGGGGTATCTTTGGCCAAGGGCCGGGCGAGGGCGTTATGAAGCGTCACGTGCCCGACTTGCATACCGACTTCATATATTCCGTGGGTGCGGAAGAGTATGGGCTGGTGTTCAGCCTGCTGCTGATCTCGCTGTTCGGGTTTGTGGTGATCCGGGGGCTCTATCGCTCGATGAAGCTGTCGGACCCGTTCGAGCAGGTGGCGGCGGCGGCGTTGTTCGTGCTGGTGGGCCAGCAGGCGATCATCAATGTAGCGGTGAACCTCAACCTGATCCCGACCAAGGGTATGACCCTGCCGTTCATTTCGTACGGCGGTTCTTCCATGCTGGCTATGGGCATGACGCTGGGGCTGGCGCTGGCACTGACCCGACGTCGGCCCGGCGCCTATGCGCACGCCGAGGGCCTGTCCAAGGCCGGCACTTACTCTTAGAGGAGCCCGGTCATGCGCAGGATCGCTGTTGTCGCGGCGGGGGGCACCGGCGGCCATCTGTTCCCTGCGCAGGCGCTGGCCGAGGCGTTGATCGCGCGCGGCTGGGGCATTGTGCTGGCCTCTGACGAGCGGGTGGCTGGCCTGGCCCAGGACTTCCCGGCAGAACGGCAACTCGGACTGTCGGCGGCGACCTTCAAATCCGGCGACCCCATCGGCATGGTGCGCGCGGGGTTTGCTGTCATGCGCGGCGCATTGCAGGCGCGAGCGTTGTTCCATGAGATCAATCCGAATGTGGTGGTAGGTTTCGGCGGCTATCCCTCGGCACCCGCGCTTGTTGCCGCTGTGCTGGACCGTCGTCCCACCGTGATCCACGAGCAGAACGCCGTGATGGGCCGGGCCAACCGCATGTTGGCACCCTGGGTCAACACCGTGGCCTGCGCCTTCCCGACGCTGAAGAAGGCCCCACCAAAGGTGGCCGCCCGCGCCCAGGTCGTGGGTAATCCGGTTCGCCCGCCGATCCGCGCTTTGGCCGAACTTGCCTATGTGCCGCCCGAGCCCGGGGGACCGCTGCGCCTGCTGGTTACCGGAGGTAGTCAGGGTGCGCGCCTATTGTCAGAGCTGGTGCCCGAGGCCGTCAAGGCGTTGCCCGACGAGTTGAAGGCGCGGTTGAAGGTCCAGCAACAGACCCGGGCTGAATCCATGAACACCGCGCGCCGGATCTATCGCGATGCCCTGGTCGAGGCCGAGATCGCGCCGTTCTTCCGCGACATGGCCAGCCGCCTGCGCGACGCCCATCTGGTGATCGGCCGGGCCGGTGCGGGCACGGTTTGCGAGTTTGCGGTGGCCGGGCGGCCCTCGATCCTTGTGCCCTTGGCCATCGCGCTCGATGACGACCAGGGCCAGAACGCCAAACTGCTGGCCGACGCCGGCGGGGCCGAGATTGCGCGGGAGAGCCAGCTAACGGTGGACTCCTTGGCGACCGCGCTCGCCACCCTGCTGAGCAATCCGGAGCGCCTGTCCCGCATGGCGGCGGCGGCGCGCTCGGTCGCGATCCCGGATGCGGCAGAGCGGCTTGCAGACGTTGTGGAGCAAACGGCGCGTCCTTGAGGTTCCCCCCGCCGCAGCATTACGCTACCCAATCTCCATGACCCGTCGCCCAGTCCCCTTCGAAATCGGCCCCGTGCACTTCATTGGCATCGGCGGCATCGGCATGAGCGGCATCGCCGAGATCATGATGCGTACCGGCTATACGGTGCAGGGCTCGGACGCCAAGGCCAGCGCCAATACCGAGCGGCTGGAGAAACTGGGTGCGAAGATCTTCATTGGCCAGGACCCGGCCAACGTCGAAGGTGCCTACGCGATCGTCTATTCGACGGCGGTGAAGCCCGACAATCCGGAGATGGTGGCGGCCCGCGAGCGCCGTCTGCCGTTGGTGCGTCGCGCCGAGATGCTAGCCGAGCTGATGCGGCTTCAGTTTTCCATCGCGGTGGGCGGCACGCACGGCAAGACCACCACCACCTCTATCATCGCCTCCCTGCTGGACGCCGGCGGGATGGACCCCACTGTCGTCAATGGCGGGATCATCAATGCCTACGGCACCAACGCAAAAGTCGGGACCGGCGACTGGATCGTGGTCGAGGCCGATGAGAGCGACGGGACGTTCCTCAAGCTGAAGTCCACCTGCGCCGTGGTCACCAACATCGACCCGGAGCACCTGGACCACTACGGCGACTTTGACGCCGTGAAGAAGGCGTTCCGCGACTTTGTGGAGAACATTCCGTTCTATGGGTTTGCGGCGATCTGCACGGACCACCCCGAGGTGCTGGCCATGGCGGCCCGGGTCGAGAACCGACGGCTGGTGACCTATGGGGTCAACCCCCAGGCCGAGGTGCGGGCCGAGGCCATCAGCATGGGCCCGGACGGCGCCCGCTTCGACGTGGTGATCCGGCCACGTGAAGGCGAGGCCTTGCGCTTTGCCGACCTGCACCTGCCGATGGCGGGACACCATAATGTGCTGAACTCGCTTGCCGCTGTGGCGGTGGCCCGAGAGCTGGGTCTGGACGAGGCGGCGATCCGCAAGGGCCTGACCGGGTTCGGCGG
>JANORH010000367.1:0-3034 GCA_031415215.1 Alphaproteobacteria bacterium
ATACAGCCAAGGTGGATGCGACGGGCCTGGACGCCGGGCGCGCCTATACCTTCACCTTTGAGGCCGACGGCGTAAGCTCGCCCATCGGTCGCACCATGACGCTGCCCGCCGGGCCGACCAGGGATGTGGTCATCGCCGTGGCGTCCTGTTCACTCTATCCGCAGGGCTACTTCAACGCCTATCGCGCCATGGCCGATCTGCCGCGACTGGATCTGGTGCTGCACATGGGTGACTACATCTATGAGTATGGCGGGCCCGGTACCTACGGCATGGGGTCCACCGTGGCCGGGGAACGACCCCATGATCCGCCGCATGAGATCGTCAGTCTTGCCGACTATCGCCGCCGCCACGCGCAGTACAAGTCGGACCCCGATCTGCAGGCGGCTCACGCCCGCGCGGCCTGGATTGTGGCCTGGGACGACCACGAGACCACCAACGATAGCTACTCTACCGGCGCCCAGAACCACCAGTCGGCCACCGAAGGCGACTGGACGGCCCGCAAAGCGGTGGCGCTGAAGGCCTATTACGAATGGATGCCGATCCGAGAACCCAAGGCGGGCCAGTCCATGGCCGAGGCTGCCGCGCGCAGTTTCCGGATCGGCGACCTGGCGCAGATCATCATGCTGGAAACCCGGCTGACCGCCCGCGACAAGCAACTGACCTATGACAACGACTTGGCCGTGGTCGATGGCAAGCCGGACTTCGCGGTGTTCCGGACCAAGCTCTATGATCCCGCCCGGCGCATGATGGGCCCGGCCCAGGAGGCCTGGCTGGCGGGCGAACTTGCCGGCTCGGTCAAGGCCGGTCACGCTTGGCAGGTGATCGGTACCGGCGTTTTCATGGCCCGCGTCAAGATCCCGAACCCGGCGACTGACTTTCCGGCCGAGGCGCTGGCGTCGATGGACGAGGCGGGAAAAAACCGCATGCGCCGCTGGGGTACGCTGGCGGGTCAGCCCTACGGTCTGGACATGTGGGACGGCTACCCGGTCGACCGCGAGCGGGTCTATGACATGATCAAGCAGGCCGGCGCACGGCCGATCGTGGTGTCGGGCGACAGCCATGCGTTCTGGGCCAGTGAACTGGCGGACGCGGCGGGCAAACGCGTGGCCTGCGAATTCGGCGGCACCTCGATCACCAGCCCCGGCGGCGGCGATGCCCTCGAGTTCGATGTCGGCGCAGTGTTCACCAAGGTCAGTGACGAGGTGATCTACAATGATCAATTGTCCAAGGGCTTCGTTCTGGTGACGCTGTCCCGGGATGCGGCGCGCGGCGACCTGGTCGCGGTTTCCACCATCATCGAAAAGACGTTCACGGTGCGGACGGCGAAGAGTTTCAAGGCTGTGCCGGAGGGGACTGGGATCTCGGGACTCACTGAGGTCTAGTTGCCGCCTCGCCGATCACCGGAGCCGGAAACGACAAGGGCCCCGCGCGATGCGCGGGGCCCTCTTTCGTTGGGGGTCTTATGGCTCAGAAGGTTTTGCGGACCGTCACGAACACCTGGCGCGGGGCACCGACCAGCAGGGTCTGGTTGTCGCCGCGGATGCCGAAGCCGTTCGAGTTGATCGTAGAGACGTACTCTTCGTCGAACAGGTTCGAGACGTTGACCTGGGCTTCCAGGCCTTCCATCCACGGCTCGCCGGAGAACTTGTAGCCGAACGACAGGTCCGCCAGGAACTGGGACGGCACGCTGCGGTCGTTCTCGTAGTTGAAGTAGCGCTTGCTCAGATAGGATAGCGAGAGCCGCCCGAAGAAGCCGTCGGAGCTGTAGCTCAGCTCGGTCTTGAACAGATGTTCAGGGGTATCGACGGTGGTCTTGTCCTTGGTGCGCGCGACCAAGACGCCGTTCCCGTCGATCGTGTCTTCGTCATAGGTAGAGTCGTTGTAGGCATACGAGGCGAAGGCCGACCAGTTTTCCGCGAAGTTCCAGGTGCCCACCGCCTCGAAGCCCTGGGCCGTCACGCCACCGACGTTGGACAGGGCCGAAGGGTTTCCAACGATGCCGGAGCCCACCGCGACGGCGAACAGGCGATCCTTGAAGTTCACATGATAGGCGGCGATCACAGCCTGAAAGTCGGCCGCGCGGAAACGCCAGCCCGCCTCGAACGTGTCAGACGTCTCTGGCTTGAGCTTGTCCTTGATCGCCAGAAAACCCGCCAGGTTGGTGGAGAAGGGACCGGCGGTGCCCGAGCTCGGGAAAGCGCGGATGTTGCGCGAATAGGCGGCGAAGAGCTCGCTGTCGTCGCTCAGCGCGAAGCGGGCACCGGCCTGCGGCAGGAAGTTTTCCTCCGCAATGATCGTGCCGTTCTTGTTGAGTGCCGGGGTGCGAGCGAAGACCGTCGCCCCCTCGTTCTTCACCCGAAGTGAGGCGAAACCGAAGTTGACGCTGAGGTCGTCGGTGACTTTCCAGTTGTCCTGAATGTAGAACTTGGTGGTCGTGGTCTTGAAGTCATATTCCCAGTCTGTGCGGAACGAGCCCGCCTGGAACTTCAGGGCGTCGCGCTGCGGCGCTGCGCGGTTCAGGCCGTAGTAGCGGCGAGCCTGATTGAAGTCGTTGTCCTCGTACCAGAACCCGGCGTTGATCGCGTGATCGCCCAGCCGAAGGGTGCCTGACGCCATGACGCCGTAGCGCTGCAGGTCGTACTCGGTGGTACGGATCGAGATCGGCGCGTCATCGGTCGTGGCCCCGGCGACGCCGTAGTTCGGCGACGGCACGTAGGGGGTGAACCACAGGCCCTGGCCGTCATTCTCGTGGCCGTAGAGGGTGGCTTTGAAGTCGAAAATCTCGCCCAACGGCATCTTCAGCGTGATGGCGCCGATCAGGTCGTCGCGGAGGCCCGAGGCATCGTAGTAGGTGTCGTCCACAGTGGCGATCGGTGACGGATAGACGGTGCCAAGGCCGGTGAAGCGCGGCGTGACGCCGGTCTCGCCGCGGTTGTTGGCGATCTCGGCGATCCGGACGGCCAGCGGCCAGTCGTCGGAGACATTGTCCCAGTCGTAGCCGAGCCGGTTCAGCATCTCCAGCGACATGTCCTGA
>JANORH010000368.1:0-8404 GCA_031415215.1 Alphaproteobacteria bacterium
ATAAAGCGGTCTCTGTTCAAGGGGAACGCAATGGTTCGGAAGAGCGTAGAGCACGCCGCCGACAGAGCCGAGACGGCGAAGTGGCTGTTCGAGAACAGCCACGACCTCGTGCATGTGGCTGGTTCGGACGGGCATTTCCGACTTGTGAACCGCGCATGGTGCCTGCTGACCGGCATTGCGGAAGCCGAGCTGATTGGTCGCTCCTGCCTTGACTTCTACCACCCCGACGACGTCGTCGGTGTGCGCGAGCGGGCCCGGCGGGGCCGTCCAGGCGACTATTCCGACGGCGAAATTCGGGTACGCGCGCTGGACGGTGACTGGCGCTGGTTCGCCACGCGGCGGCAGATCATGGCCGATGGCAGCCACGTGGTGACCATGCGCGATGCCCATGCCGAGCACATGGTTCGAGAAGAGATCGAAGAGGCGCGGCGGACCCGAAAAGCCCTGGGCGCTGCTGCAGGTATCGGCACCTGGGAGTACGATTCTGTCTCGGGGACGATCTGGTGGTCAGATGAGCTGGTAGAGCTTGTCGGGTTCGATCCGGACATCATCTGGACCTCTGATCAGTTTTACGAACTGATCCACCCGCAGGATCGTGATTCCATTCGTAAAGTCATGGCAGAGGCCGTGCAGACCGGTCTGGCGGTGCGCGTTGAGCATCGCATCCGTGCGCGTGGTCGGCGCTGGATCACAATGCGGGTTACCGTGCGCCCGGATGTGAGCCCCGACGGTGCCTTTTTGCTTAAGGGAATCTCGGAAGACATCACGGAACTGGCCCACGCCCGGGATGTGGCCCGCCGGGGTGAGCAGCAGATGCGTACCGCGCGCCGGGAAGTCCAGGCGACCGCCAGCCGGCTGAACCTGGCCATGCAGGCTGCCGAGGCCGGTGCCTATGAGATCGATCACGTCAAAAAAACATTCTGGTGTTCACCGGAGTTCGAGCGGATCACCGGCCAGCTCAACTCGAGCTACGAGGAGGCCTGCGATCTCCGCTACCCGGGCTTCCATGTCGATGATCTGCCTCACGTGCGGGCCTCCTTCCGCAGTCTGCATCGGGGCGATACCGGCCTGGCCGACAGTTTCGAGGCGCGCATCGTCCGTCCTGACGGGGCAGAGCGGTGGATAAGGGTCCATCACCACCTGAAAACCTCCCGCAACGGGCGCTGGTTGAAAGCCGTGGGCCTGATTCAGGATTGCGACGCTGCCAAGCGACAGGAACTGGCCCTGATCGAGGCCCAGCGCGCCGCCGAGGATGCCACTGAGGCCAAGGCCGCGTTCCTGGCCAACATGAGCCATGAAATCCGGACACCGTTGAACGGTGTCATGGGGGTCCTGCACCTGCTCAAGGGCGAGACGCTCAGCGACGGAAACGCCGACCTGCTGGATGACGCGCTGAACTGCGGCCAGATGCTGGCCGAGTTGCTCAACGACGTGCTGGATTTTTCTAAGATTGAGGCCGGGCAGCTGGATCTCAGTTGTGAGCCGGTTGAACCGATCGAGCTGGTGCGCAGCGTTGCCCGGCTGCTGGACGGCCAGGCGCGCGCCAAAGGCCTGCGGCTTTTCGTCGACGTGGACCCGGCCGTAGGCTGGGTTCGATCTGATCCGGTTCGCTTGCGACAGGCTTTGTTCAACCTGGCCGGCAACGCCGTGAAGTTCACCGAAACGGGTCATGTGGTGGTTCGATGCCGCCGAACGGACGCCGGCATGCTGCGCTTCGAGATCGAGGATACCGGCATCGGCATCGCCGCTGACGCCCAGGCCCGGATGTTTGGCCGGTTCAATCAGGCCGATGCCTCGACGACCCGCAGGTTTGGCGGATCGGGGCTGGGTCTGGCCATCACCCGCAAACTCGCCGAGTTGATGGACGGCCAAACCGGGTTCACATCTGTGGAAGGTCAGGGATCGACCTTCTGGTTCGAGATCTACGCCGAGCCGACGGAAGCGCTGGCCGACGTTGCCGAAACGGATGATCTGTTCCTGGAGGGCGTCCGGGTGCTGGTCGTCGAAGACAACGCCACAAACCGGCTGATTGCCAGGAAGCTCCTTGAGAATCTGGGTGCTTCTGTGGAAACGGCGGATGATGGCTATGAGGGTGTGGAGGCTGCGGCTCGCGGCGGTTTCGACCTGATTCTGATGGATGTTCAGATGCCGGGCATCGATGGCCTTGAGGCAACCCGCCGTATCCGCGCGCTGGGCGGGCCGGTATCCGACCTGCCGATCGTGGCCCTGACCGCCAACGTGCTGTCACACCAGCGACAGGCTTATCTGGATGCCGGGATGGACGGTGTGATCGGCAAACCGATCTCGCCTACCGACCTCATTCGCGAGATCATTGCTGCCTCGGAAAGCCGCGACGCGGCGACATCGGACCAGTCTGCCGCTGCTTGACGACCGCTTCCGCAAACACAACCGACGTGCTTGAGTGCCGCTCTGCATTTCAAGGGGGTGAGGATGCGAGCGTTTGCAGCGGGATTGATCGGGCTGGCCGTGCTGGGGCTGGACGTGGCTCATGCGCAAGAGGGGCCTCTACGCCCCGATCAAGCCGTCTTTCGCGTCATTTACAAAGAGCTGGTCGAAACCAACACGACGCTTTCGGTCGGCAGTTGCACCCGGGCGGCGGCGCAGGTGGGCGCGCGGCTGAAGGCGGCGGGCTTCGCCGACGCGGACCTGACCTATTTCGCCCTGCCCGAGAAACCCAGGGAGGGAGGGCTGGTCGCGATCCTGAAGGGATCTGATCCCAAGGCCGGCGCTGTGTTGTTGCTGGGCCATCTGGACGTGGTGGAGGCTAATCGCGAAGACTGGACCCGCGATCCCTTCACCCTGATCGAGGAGGGCGGCTATTTCTACGCGCGCGGGACGTCCGATATGAAGGGCCTGGACGCCATCTGGGTGGACACCCTGATACGTCTGAAGCAGGGGAAAACACCGCCCAGGCGCACGCTCAAGATGGCCCTGACCTGCGGCGAGGAGAGCGACCAGGCGTTCAATGGTGCGGACTGGCTGGTCAAGAACCGCCCCGAGCTGGTGCGCGCCGACTTCGGCCTCAACGAGGGCGGCGGCGGGCTGCTGGACACGGCAGGCAAGCGCGAGGCGCTGTTCGTGCAGGCGGGCGAGAAGGCCTATCAGGACTTCCGGCTGACAGTGGCCAACCCGGGCGGCCACTCGTCGCGGCCGCGACCCGACAACGCGATCTACCAGCTGGCCGACGCGCTCACGAAGATCCGCGCCTACACCTTCCCCGTGAAGTTCACTGACGCCACCAAGGCCTCGTTCGCGCCGCGCGTGGCGCGGGGCGACGCGGCGGGGCTGGCGCTGCAGAAGCTGATGGCCAACCCGGCCGACGCCGAGGCCGAGAAGCTCGCCTCCACCGATCCCGGCATCAACGCCATCCTCCATACCAACTGCGTGGCGACCCAGCTGGCCGCCGGCCACGCGCCCAACGCGCTCCCCCAGCGAGCGACCGCCAACGTCAACTGCCGCATCTTCATGGGCGAGAGCATCGAGCAGACGCGCCAGACCCTTATCCGGCTGATCGGCGACCCGGCCGTGATGGTCGAGGCGACCAATCCCGACAAGCCAATCGCCGTGCCGCCGCCGATGGACCCCAAGGTGATCGGGCCGATGACGGCGCTCGCAGCCAAGCACTTCCCGGGGGTGCCCCTGGTGCCAGCCGTGGCGGCGGGGGCCAGCGACGCGGTCTACTTCGGCCAGATCAAGATGGCGGTCTACGGCGTTCCCGGTATCTTGAGGGACGCCGATGGCAACGGCGTCCACGGCCTCAACGAGCGGGTGCGCGTGAGGTCCCTGGATGAGGGGCGCGACTATCTGTTCGATCTGGTGAAGGCTTACGTCGGGGTGAAGTAGGCGGGACCCGGTCGGCCCCGAATCCCGGCCACTGCGCCGCCAGACCGGGGGTTGGCTCTGCCACCCGAACTGATGCTAGATCAGACCGAAATCCCTGTTGCAAAGGAAGACCGAGTATGGCGGACACTGATGCGCCCACCGCCGAGGCGGAGACCAAGCCCACCTCACTGCGCACCGTCATCACGGCCTCGTCCGCAGGCACCACCTTCGAATGGTATGACTTTTTTGTCTTCGGAAGCCTGACCGGGGTTATTTCCAAGACTTTCTTCACCGGCCTGCCCGAGACAGCGGGATTCGCTGCAGCGTTGGCCTTGTTCGGGGCGGGCTTCCTGTTCCGGCCGCTGGGGGCGCTGGTGTTCGGGCGTATTGGTGACCGCAAGGGGCGAAAGGGCGCGTTTCTGGCCACGGTGCTGCTGATGGGAGGCGCGACCGTCGCTATCGGCCTGCTGCCCAGCTACACCCAGGCCGGGATCATTGGGCCGATCCTGTTGATCCTGATGCGGATCATCCAGGGGTTCGCGCTGGGCGGCGAGTACGGGGGCGCGGCGATCTATGTGGCCGAGCATGCACCAAACGACGGGCGTGGCCAGGCTACCAGCTGGATCCAGAGTTCGGCGGCGTTCGGCTTATTTGGCGCGCTGATCGTGATTCTTCTGACCCGTCTGGCCTTGGGCAACGAGGCCTTTGACGCCTGGGGTTGGCGCATCCCCTTCCTCTTCTCAGGTGTGCTGCTGGCCATATCCATCTGGATGCGCGTGAAGCTGCAGGAGAGCCCCGAGTTCGCCCGGCTCAAGGCCGAGGGCAAGGAGAGCAAGGCACCCTTCACCGAAGCTTTTGGCCAATGGCCCAACCTCAAGCTGGTTTTGATCGCGTTGGTGGGCGTGATGTTTGCGCAAGGGGCCGTCTGGTACACCTCGTTTTTCTACGCCCAGACCTTCATGGAACGGTTCCTGAAGGTCCCGCCCGAGACCATCAGCCTGCTGCTGCTGACGATGACGGCGGCCAGTGCGGTGCTCTACGTGGTGTTTGGCTGGCTCTCGGACCGGCTGGGCCGCAAGCCGGTGATGATGTTCGGTATGATCTTGATGCTGGCGGCCTATTTCCCTGGCTTCCACATGCTGACCCAGACCCTGAACCCCGCCCTGGCCGAGGCAGAGGCGCGCACGCCCGTGGTGGTGATCGCCGACCCGGCTGACTGTTCGCTGCAGTTCGACCCGGTGGGCAAGGCCAGCTTCCTGTCGGCCTGCGACATCGCCAAGTCGACTTTGGCCAACGCCGGTGTCTCGTATCGCAACGAGCCGGGCGTGCCTGGTCAGCCAGCGCTGGTGCGGGTGGGTGAATGGACCATACCGTCCACGACCGCCATCGGCCTGAGCACGCCGGTCGCCAAGGCCGTGAAGACCAGCGTGGAGACCCGGATCAAAGCCGCGCTGGCTCAGGCCGGCTATCCCACCAAGGCAGATCCCAAGCGCATGAACATCCTTGGCGCGCTCGGCGTCATGCTGGTGTTCGTGGTCGCTGCGACGGCGCTTTACGGCCCGATTGCGGCAGGGTTGGTTGAATTGTTCCCGACGCACATCCGCTACACGGCCATGTCGCTTCCCTATCACATTGGCACGGGCTGGATCGGGGGCTTCGTGCCCTTCACGGCGTTTGCCATCGTGACGGCGACGGGAGATCTCTATTCCGGCCTCTGGTACCCGTTCGCGTTTACAGCGCTGTCCGTGGTGGTGTGCTTCTTTCTGCTGCCCGAGACCAAGGGGCGACCGCTGGATCGTTAGGCAGCGAGCAGCGACAGCGCTTCCCGGAACATAGGGCTCTGCATTCCGGTCAGGGCTTCGGACAGCCGGGCCTTGCCGTAGGCGACACGGTTATCCCAGGCCTGAAGGGCAAAGTCGCCGGTGGCGAGGCGTCCCCGCAAGGTACCCAGCGACGGCCCGGACAGGTCTTGGTCGGGGAGGCAAGCGCCGCGCCGCTCGGCCGCGGCGCTGTTCAGCATTTGCATGCCGTAGAACACATGATTGACTTGCCGCATCACGGTGAAGCGGGCGTGCTGTTCCCACGTAGGCGGGCCGCCGAAATAGGTGCGGAGCAACAGATCCTCTCCCGCTGCGTCATGGGTGAACCAGCCGCCCACCGTGGCGAGGTCCACATAGCGATCGGCCAGGAACGACGCCTCCCAGTCCACAAGCCAGAGACGGCTTCCGTCATAGAGGACATTGCCGGGGTTCAGGTCGTTGTGACTGGAGACGAGGTCTGAGTCCGCGGTTCGGTAGACTGCGGCCAGTTCGCCGTAGCGGTCCAGCAGTTCGCGAAACACCGACGGGTCCAGCACGCCCGATTGCAGCTGCTGACCTATCACCATCTGCATACCGGCCATGTAGTCGACCAGGGGTGGAAAGGCCGGGGTCGCATGGAGGGCGCGGACGGCCTGGGCCAGTTCAACGATCAGGAGTTTGCCATCGCCCGGGTAGTCGAGCGCCAGGGACCGCTGGGCCACCAGGTCCATGATGACGACCCCGTCGGCAGGGTCGGCATAGCGCACCCGCGGCGCCAGAAACGCATCGGCCGCCGTTTTCATGCAGACAAAGCCCCGGGCCGGGTCGCCGAAATTTCGCGCCGGTGGCTCGAGGCGAAGCACATAGGCGATGCCGCCCACCCGGATCCGGAACAGGCCAGCATCGGAGAGGCCGCCGGAAATCGCGGCTACGGAGTCAAGGACAGTCGTCCCGAAGGCACCCATCAGGGCGCGGTCAACGGCTTCGCGTCTTGTTTCGGGTATTGACGTGAACATGGGTGAATTCCGGTGTGGAGTCGTTTTATACCCGGATAAAAATGTCAGTCAATATCGCCCGGGTAATAATATCGACTATCCGGCCACAGGCAGCACTTCCGTATGAACGCCTGCGGCGTCCAATAGGGCCTGCTCGGCGCGCCAGTCCTCGGCGCCGACCAGCCGGATGACGAGCTGTCCGGACAGCGCCCATTGGGTCATCTGCGCGGCGGTCGTCGGATCCAGGCGCTCTGCGTCGCGGCGGGCAAGCGCCAGAATTTCGGGGTTGATGTTCGGATCGCTGACCAGCAGGTCGGCGGCCGCCAGGGCGCGTACGGCTTTCAGGGTCAGACGCTCTGCGGGACCCGTGGCTTCCAGGTAGCTGACGGCTCCGGCAGGCGTTTCGCCGCGGGCCAGCAGGGTTTGCAGGGCCGACCTGGCCGCCGCCATATCGCCCGCCAGCGCTGCTTCGGCGGCCGGGCCTAACAGGGCGCTCCTCAGAAAACGACGGCGTGCACCCGCGTCCGGAAAGGCGTCGCGCATCTCGTCCTGCATGGTGCGGAACAGGTCGGCGACCCGGCCTATGCCCTCCGGTGTCCGGGCCTCGATGTCCTGGCGCAGCATGGTGGCCAGCATAGGCGAGGCACCGCCAGTGCCGATGGCGGCGACCACCGTCCCGCGATCAATGATAGAGGGCGTGGTGAAATCGCAAAGCGCCGGGCGGTCCACGACATTCACCGGCACGCGGGCGGCGCGGGCGGCGGCGGCGGCCTGACGGACCCAAATCTCGTCGTCACCCGCGACAAAGGCCAGCGCCATGTTTTCGTAGGATTTCGGGTTCAGAGCCGCGACATTGTCCAGCCGCACGACCCTGGCCGGCGATCCCACGAACAGTCGTGCCTTGGCGTCAGCCCCCTCGCCCTCGCCCGCTATGGCCACCGAGCGACCGGCCAGTGGGAAGAAGGCGGGGAAGGCGTCCATGAGTTATTTCAGTGTCTTCAGGTAGCCGATGATCGCAGCGCGGTTCTCATCGTTTGGAACGTTGATCAGCATCTTGGTTCCGGGTGCGAAGGCCGAAGGCTGTTTGAGATAGGCGTCGAGGTTGGCGTCCGTCCAGGTGCCCTCCTTGGTCTTGAGCGCCGCCGAATAGGCGAATGCGCCGTTGCCGATCTTGCCGCCTGCGACGCCGGCAAGGCCCGGGCCCATCACCGATCCGCCGTGGCACATCTTGCACTGCATGTTGAAAAGTTGCGCGCCGTCAGCGGCGAGCGCGGGCGCCACAGCCAGGGAAAAAGCGGCGGCAAGGGCAGCAATGCGGAACATGGATTCTCCTGAGCATTTCGAAGGCTCGGTACGAATTAACTTAAGGGGCGCAGATCAACCAAAGTTCGATTTACGTGAATGTCTAAACATCGTTAGAGTCGATGCAAAATCGAACGGTCGGAGATATCCCATGACGACTACAGTGGATGTGAACGGACGGGCCCTGAAGGTCAATGCTGCGCCGGACACGCCGTTGCTATGGGTGCTTCGGGATGAACTGGGCATGACTGGCACAAAATACGGCTGCGGCATCGCTCAATGTGGGGCGTGCACGGTGTTGATAGACGGTCAGGCGATGCGGTCCTGCCAGATGCCGATCTCGGCGGTCGGCGCGGCCAAGGTGACCACGATCGAGGGCCTTGGCGGAACACACCCGTTGCAGGAGGCCTGGGTAAAGCTGGACGTGCCGCAGTGCGGCTACTGCCAATCGGGTCAGATCATGAG
>JANORH010000369.1:0-11787 GCA_031415215.1 Alphaproteobacteria bacterium
GCCATTGAAGAACTCCGCGAGGTCAGCCTCGCCGTCATCGACGAGAATCTGGCGGAAATCTATCACATCTACGGATCCGGAAATTCCAGGCGGGCATCGGAACCTCTCGACAGACTCTATGATCTGGCGTCGAAGATCATAGATGCAGGCGGCGGCCTTCCGGAGTCGGGTCTGGAGGAAGCGGCCCGCGCTGTCTGCGAACTCATCGCGCGGAGCCGCGCCAGTGACGTTCGTGACTGGGACGCCATCGATGTCCACGTGGCAACGCTGAAGGTTCTGCGCGCGGAAGGCCAGAAACTGTCCGAAATCCAGCGACAGGCGATCCTTCAAGGCCTGAGTGAGGTCACAGCAAAGCGGGCGGGCGAGGCGTAGGCCGCACTGGCAAGTTGCCGAAAAATTTGCCTGCGGGTGCGCTCACGGACCTGATCGAGACGGACCTGATCGAGACGGGGCTGGCGCGAAGCGTGTAGTCTAATCCTCCAACCCTACAGGAACCTGACCCGTGACCTTTTCCATACCCAACGTCTCTACCGACCTGACCGGCCAGACCGCCCTGGTGACGGGGGCGTCTTCTGGCCTCGGCGTTCGCTTCGCCAAAACCCTGGCGCGGTGTGGTGCCAAGGTCGCCCTGACCGCACGGCGGCTGGACCGTCTGGAGGCGCTGGCCGCCGAAATCCGGGCTGACGGGGGCCAGGCCGTAGCGCTGGAGCTCGACGTCACTGACGCCGATCAGTTGCTGGCGGTGGTGGGCAAGGCCGAGGCAGCGCTGGGCACCGTGACCATCCTGGTCAACAACGCCGGTATCCCCGACGCCAAGCGTGCTGTGAACATGTCAGTGGACCTGATTGATCGGGTGATCGGGGTCAATCTGCGCGCGCCCTATATCCTGTCCTGCGAGGTGGCGCGGCGGCTGATAGCTGTCAAACAGCCGGGCCGGATCGTCAACATCGCCTCGGTCGCGGCGTTCGAATACAGCGGCAATGGTGCCGCGCTCTATTCGATCACCAAGTCGGCGGTGGTGCGGATGACCGAGGCTCTGGCGGTCGAATGGGCCAGCGCCAACATCAACGTCAACGCTATCGCGCCGGGCGCGTTCTCGTCGGAGATGATGGACGGCATGCTGTCGCGGATCGGCGACATCTCGCAGCATTTCCCGCGCAAGCGCATCGGCGACCCGGCGCAGCTGGACTCGACGCTGCTGTTCCTGGTGTCACCCGCCTCCGAGGTGGTGACCGGCGCCTGCATCCGCGTCGACGACGGCCAGAGCGGGCGATGAGGCCTATGCGGCGAGTGACTTGCGCCGTCGCAGCATAGCCCCGGCCATCCCGAAGCCGCCGATCATCAGCGCCCAGGTGCTGCATGCAACTGTCCATTGACCAATTCCAGCCCGTTGAAGGTCAACTGTGAGCCACCGAGCGGAGCCGTCGCAGTCAATTGGCCGGATACCGCCATCGTGCAGTGCGCGGATTTCCCCTCGGCCTGGATCGCAGCGGAAGCCCAGCCGGATCTGATCCGCAGCGACCTGATCATGCCAGGCGCCAGCCCCCTTGAGGGTATCGGGCTTTGCGCCCAAGACGTCGAAGAGCGCCGTGATCGACGTGGCTATCCGCTTGATCCTGGCGGGCGGCCGCTATCTACCGCCCCGCTTCATCGACATCGCCACCCTGGGCGCCAGCAACCGCGCCGAGGCCGTGTTCAAGGCCCGCGAGCTGGGCCTGATCTAGTGACGGCGGCGGCGGACTGGTTCCGCCCGCCTTCAGCACTCAACATATGTTCCGTATTTGTTCTTGACAAGATGGATTGGGTCTGGCAGCCTTGGGTTGTGTTGGGCAATGCGTAAGGTTTGCCCGAGCGCTTCTGAAACAAGACAGGAAGGGCGGCCGTTTGGCCGGAGCTGAGGCATGGGCGAAAGCATATCGGAGTACATGAAACGGCGCGCGAAGCAGGTTGTCCGGTTCGGTCGGGAGGCCGAAGCGGCTTCGTACGAGGCCTATGGGAAGGCGATCCGCGCAGGACGGGATCTGGAACTGAGCTCGCCCGGCCAGGTGATGCGGCACGGTGCCAGGATATTGCAGGAAAAGGCTGATCGCGCCGGGGCTGTTGTATCCAACGCAGCCAGGCACACTCAGCGTCAGGCCGCCGAGGTCTTGCAGCACGCGGGCCGGAACCCGGTCGCCAGATCAGCGGCTGTGGGCGCGACGCGCCTGGCGGGAAATGCTGCGGGTGTGGTGAGAGGGGGCGTTCATGCGGTTGAAGGTCTGGCGGACGGTGCGATCTTCGCAGGGCGGCTGGTCAACCCGCTTGACCGTCTGACGAGCCCACGGGGGCAGTCTGCAGAGGAGCAACTCGGACGAGCCGCATTGAACGCCGCGCGGGACATTGCAAACTACACGAGGAAGGGCGTCAACGACCCCAATGGCGTCCTGGACGACATCAAGGATTTGAGACAGCAGTGGAACCGTGAACTGAATCCGGCTGCGACGCCCGTCGCTCCAACCTTCGCAGGCGAGCTGCGTCGGAACTTCGATATTGGCCAGAACCAGGGCGAGGTTCTGTTCGACGTGGGCTCACTGGTCGTCGGAGGCCCTGCGGCCAAGGCCGTAAAGGGTCTGTCGCGTGCCGCCAACGTCGGCAACGACGCCAAATATCTGGCGCAGGGGCACAACCCGGAGACGGCCGCCTACCTCGCCGAGCCCTATCCGGCTTCGGGTATGGGCAGCCACTTTGTGCCGAGGCGGACGAGGTTGCCGGAGAGCTTCGGCGGAGGGCCGTTGCCGAAGAGCTATATGGATGGCCCTTTCAATCGGCTGGCACCCCCTGGCATCAGCCGCGGGGATATGTACGAATTGCACTACAGCGTCGATCCGAAATTTCATGTGGCAAGGTTGCCTCGAAAAGTCGGCGGCGGCGTCTGGCATGGGGGAAAGATCGGCCTGGAAAACTACGGTCTTCCAGCGCGCCTGTGGCATGGCAGCCCGGCACCCCTGAAAGCTCGAATTGGTGGCCTGGGCGCAGGTGCTGGTGCCACCATGTACGTTACAGAAGGTAAGGAGGGCAGTCGATGACGCTCAGGCCGGAAATTCAGTTCAGCCACACGTTTCCCGATGACGCGATCGAGGACGAAGATGACTTCGTGCAGTGGCCAGGTCGCAACGTCGCCGAGGCCCTCAAGGGGGCGCTTCAGGCGAAAGGCTATCGGGTCTCAGAACCTGTCGATGCGCAACACGTAGGTTGGGATCTGGACATCTGGCAAGGACGCAAACGTCTCGGGCTGCAGATCAGTTTGGGCGACGCGGACGTAAATTACCTGATAGCCAGGAACATGACCTTTTTCCTGTGGCCGGATGTGAAGCTGTTCCGTGCATTCCTCGCGGACCTGCAGGATATCCTGGGGGCCGACCACCGGTTTGGCCGGATCCGCTGGTTCCCAAAGGGCGGCATAAGTGCAGACGTCGCACCGGCGGCGGTGCCTTTCGACGACTGAAGCAGAAGCGACGGGTTTTCTCGGCAAGGATCCCGATGTCTGGGTGATTCAGCCCTGTAACGTTATGCGAAATTCAGGGGGAGTAGGCGGGCGACGGCACGAGTGTCAGCGATCCCCCCGACCCTTGGGAGGTCCGCAGCTCCTGGAGCACGACAGCTTGAAGTGGACGCCGGTTCAAGCGCCCGTCGTGCTCTAAATGTATGAAATCGCGCCTGTTTATCCGTTTCAGATGCTTGCTTCTGAAACGGACAGGCTCTTGGCCGAGACTGGTGTTCTTCTCGCCCCCGCGCTAGCAGACCGCCCCATGATCCGCCTCGACAATATTTCCAAGCAGAACGGCCACCAGATCCTGTTCATTGATGCCTCGATGGGCGTCCAGAAGGGAGAAAAGGTTGGGCTTGTCGGCCCGAACGGCGCCGGCAAGACGACGCTGTTCCGCATGATCACCGGTCAGGAAGAACCTGACGACGGACTGGTTGCGATCGATGCCGGCATGACGATCGGCTATTTCAGCCAGGATGTCGGCGAAATGTCGGGTCAGAGCGCGGTCGCCGCGGTGATGGATGGCGTCGGGCCCGTCAGCGCCCTGGCCACCGAAATGTCCAGGCTTGAGGCGGCCATGGTCGATCCGGCCATGCTCGAACCAGATCGGGCCGCCGACCTCGACGCCATCATGGACCGCTATGGTGAGGTGCAGGGACGCTTCGAGGAGCTGGATGGCTATGCGCTGGACGCGCGGGCGCGCGAAGTGCTGGCGGGCTTAAGCTTCAGCCAGGAGCGCATGGATGGCGATGTCGGCCTCCTGTCGGGCGGTTGGAAGATGCGCGTGGCGCTGGCCCGCATCCTGCTCATGCGGCCCGATGGCATGCTGCTGGACGAGCCCAGCAATCACCTCGACCTGGAAAGCCTGATCTGGCTTGAGGCCTTCCTCAAGAGCTACGGCGGCGCCCTGTTGATGACCTCACACGACCGGGCCTTCATGAACCGCATTATCGGCAAGGTGGTGGAGATCGACGCGGGAACGTTGACGAGCTATTCGGGCGATCTGGACTTCTATGAGCAGCAGCGCGCGCTCGGCGAACAACAGCGCCAGGCGCAGTACGAGCGCCAGCAGGCCATGCTGGCCAAGGAAATCAAGTTCATCGAGCGGTTCAAGGCGCGCGCCAGCCACGCCGCCCAGGTCCAGAGCCGGGTCAAGAAGCTCGACAAGATCGAACGAGTCGAGGCACCGCGGCGTCGCCAGTCGGTGCAGTTCGAATTCCGGAGCCCGCCGCGGTCGGGGGACGACGTGATCAGCCTGCGCAAGGTCCACAAGGGCTACGGTGCCCAACCGATCTATGAAGGCCTCGATTTCCTGGTACGCCGCAAGGAACGCTGGTGCGTGCTGGGCGCCAACGGGGCCGGCAAGTCGACGCTGCTGAAGCTGGTGGCCGGCACCACCGCGCCCGACCAGGGCACGGTCGGCATCGGGGCCAGCGTCCGGATGGGCTATTTCGCCCAGCATTCCATGGACCTGCTGGACGGCGAGGAGACGATCTTCGAGTCGCTGGTCGGCGCGTTCCCGCAGGCGGGCCAAGGGCCCTTGCGCACCCTGGCGGGGTGCTTCGGCTTCTCAGGCGACGATGTGGAAAAACCCTGCCGCGTGCTGTCCGGCGGCGAGAAGGCGCGCCTGGTCATGGCCAAGATGCTGTTCGATCCGCCGAACTTGCTGGTGCTTGACGAGCCAACCAACCACCTCGACATGGCGACCAAGCAGATGCTGGTCGCTGCCCTGGCGGACTTTGAGGGCACCATGCTCTTCGTCTCGCACGACCGCCACTTCCTGGCGGCCCTGTCGAACCGGGTACTGGAGCTGACACCTGAGGGGGTCCATCAGTACGGCGGGGGCTATTCCGAATATGTCGCCCGCACGGGCCAGGAAGCGCCGGGGCTGCACCCGGGCGTGTAGCGGGGTTCTGTCAGTCTAACGGCAAGATGTCTCCAGATATGGCCGAGACGCCAGAATGGAGCCACCGGCGAAGCCGCTCTTGCCGCTGCGTGATTTCCGAGGCGGGGAAGGGCCTCTGCGGCTTGGTGGCGTCAACCTGACAGTTCCGTGGGGACGTCTTCCGCACCTGGCGGGAGGGCTGGTCGGGCACCAGCCTAGTTGGTCGTGCGCGCAGTCGAACGGCAACTCGTCTCCAGTTTGGCGCACGTCGCCCAACCCCGAGCGGCTTTCAGGGCACCCGCGATTTCCACTCCGCCAGGCGGTGGAGCGTCGAGTTCGGAATTCTTGACGGCTGACGAGGTGGCGCTCCTGGCCAAAATGGTTGTGGAATGAGGCATGGGTGGCGACCAACCTTTGCAGGGTCTTCATACGCCGGCGCACAATGCGTAAATTCTTTCTACCGGTCCGTGGGGAGGCTGCTAACCTGCGGTTCAAACCCGCCAAGGAAACAGGGGATCAGATGGCGAAGTTCGATCTCCGGAAGTTGCCGCCGCTAAAGTCTCTCAAGGGCTTCGAGGCGGCGACGCGTCACCAGAGCATTCGAGCGGCGGCCGACGAGTTGTGCCTGACGCATCCAGCGGTCAGTCACCAGGTGCAACTCATTGAGGAAGTGCTTGGCGTCGCCCTGTTCGTGCAACAGGGCCGCGGCATTGTTTCCACACCGGAGGGTCGGGCTCTCTATCCCTACGTTCGCTCGGCGTTTGAGCTTCTGATCGAAGGAATTGAAGCGGCGCATCGCCAGAGTCTCGACAAGCAGCTCCGTGTCCAGACCTATGTCACGGCCTCGATCCGCTGGCTGGCCAAGCGGATGCCTCAGTTTTTGAGTGACAATCCCCAGATCAAACTGGCCATCAGCACCTGCGCCGTCGAGTGGGAGTTTGACGACATCAACGCCGACGTCGGGCTGGTCTACTACGATGTCGACCCAGGCCCGAAATACCATTGGACCCCCCTGTTCGAGTACGCGCTCTTTCCGGTCTGCAGCCCTGGGCAGGCGGCCAGGGTTGGCGCTGCGGCCACGGTCGCAGACCTTCTCCACCAACCCCTGGTGATGATCCAGACCGAGGTTCGAAACTGGCAGTCATGGTTCGCGTCGGCCGGCGTCGAATTCGATCCGACCAGCAACTATCTGGTGGTCGATACGCTGGCCGTGGCCCTTGAGCTGGCGCTGAGCGGTCAAGCGATCGCCCTGGTGAACGGCCCGTTTGTGGATGACGATCTGGCCGAGGGTCGCCTTGTTCGGCCGGTGGATCACAAGTTGGTCTGCCCAGGAGAATGGGGCCTGATCTGCCGGAAGGAGCTTCAGGAAAATCCTTCGATCAGGATTTTCATCGACTGGATGGCCAGAAGTGCAGCCACGCCCGAGCATCTGCCAAAAGTGGCCTAAGTGATGTTCAGCCAGGCGGATTTGGACTGCATGTAGCCGGCCAGACACTCCATGGACTTGTCGCGCGTGTTTCCGGACTGCTTGAAACCGCCGAAGGGTTGGGTCATGTCGCCGTCCCCGAAACAGTTAACCCAGACCACCCCGGACTCAAGTGCCTTCACCATCCGGTGCGCCCGCCCGAGATCCTGGGTCCAGACGCTGGCGGCCAGACCATAGATGGAGTCATTGGCCACCCGAACGGCATCGGCTTCGTCGGTCACCCTGAGCACCACGGCCACAGGCCCGAAGATCTCTTCCCGGGCCACAGCCATGTTGGACCGGACATTCGTGAACAGGGTCGGCGCCACATAAGCGGCGTTCGGAAACTCCGGGACGGCGTGGCCGCCAAACGCCAGTTCAGCGCCCTCGGCCTGACCGCTCGCGATCCACTTCAGCACGCTCTCCTGATGAGACCGCGTCACCACCGGACCAAGAGTCGTGGCGGGGTCCAGTGGGTCTCCAGCCGTATAGAGTTCGCGGGTTCGGCGGCCAAACCGCTCGACAAAGGCGTCATGAATCTCGGCGTGAACCAGCAGTCGTGACCCCGCATTGCAGACCTGGCCGGCATTGTCGAAGATGCCCCTTACGGCGCACTCGACGGCAAGATCCAGGTCCGCCAGATCCGACATGAAAATCTGCGGACTCTTGCCGCCGGTCTCAAGGCTCACGCGCTTGAGGTTGGATTGACCGGCATAGATCATCAGCTGTTTGCCGACGGCGGTCGATCCGGTGAAGCTGATCTTGGCGACGTCGCCGTGCAGCGCCAGGGCGCGACCGGCGACGGGGCCGGAACCATTGACTACGTTAAACACGCCCGCTGGCCCGCCCGCCTCCATGAAGAGTTCTGCCAGCCTGAGACAGCTCAATGGCGCGCGTTCGGCCGGCTTCAGCACGACACAGTTGCCTGCGGCCAGGGCTGGCGCGACCTTCCAGATCGCCATCAGCAGCGGATAGTTCCAGGCCGAGATGGCGCCCACAACCCCCAGCGGCTCGCGCGAAACGACATGCAGCGCTTCGTGGACCGAGTTGCTGACAGCGCCGGCGATCTTGTCGATGCACTCGCCAAAATACCGGATCGTGACGACCGTTTCGGGAAGGTCGATCGTCAGGGCGTCCGTGATGGGCTTTCCCATCGACAGGCAATCCAGAAGCGCCAGTTCCGCAGCGTTCGCCTCTACCAAATCGGCGAAGCGGCTGAAAATCGCCATCCTCGCACGCGGTGCCATATGCCGCCAACGGCCGTCATCCCAAGCGGCGCGGGCGCTGGCCACTGCCCGGTCAATGTCGGCCTCGCCGCCGCAAGCGACTTCGGCGACAATTTCGCCATTGGCCGGATTGATGACCGCGATCGTGGCGCCGTCAGCGGCCGGTGCGCTCCTGCCGTTAATGAACAGGTCGACGGGCGAGCGCAGGCCCGAGGCGCGGGCCTTCCAGCCTGAATGATCGAGAGTCATCGTCGCTCCTGGGCTCGCGGGCTCAGCGTTTCGGAATGACCTCGTAGCCGGGTTCCTCGGGCTCGTCGTCGACCATCTCGGCTGGGAACCCCTGGCCCAGGACCTTGACACCCATGGGCTCCTCGAGGCGGCGGATGATGTTCGGCGAATGCTCGCGAGGACCGTAACGCGCCTGGCCATCCTTGAAGATGTTGAGCACCAGAGGCGACAGCTCCAACGGCACGTTGTGATCCTGCGCCAGCTGGTCGAAGAGGCCCACATCCTTGATCACTAGGTCCATCGTGAAATTGATGTCGCGGCTGCCGTTCAGGATCACCTGGGATTCCGTCTCGTGGACGAACGAGTTGCCGGACGAGATCCGGATCGCTTCATATGCGGTGTTCATGTCCAGGCCGGCGACCTTGCAGACCGTAAGCGCCTCGGCCAGAGCGGCCAAATGCACCGTGCAAAGATAGTTGGTGACCACCTTCAGCCGCGACGCGCTGCCCAGCGGACCGGTATGCAGGATGCGGCGGCCCAGGGTGGTGAGGATCGGAAACACCTTGTCGAAGGCGTCCCGCGGGCCGGCGGCGAAGATAGCAATGTTGCCGGTGTCGGCGCGGTGGCAACCGCCAGAGACCGGGCAGTCCATGAACATGGCCCCGCGAGCATCGACCAGTGCGCCGAGGCGCAGCACCTCGTTGTGATCGGTGGTGCTCATCTCCAGCCACACCTGATCCGGACGCAGGACCTGAAGGAAGCCATCGTCGCCCTCGGCCACGGCGGCGCTTGCGGCGGGCGAGGGAAGACAGGTGATAATGATGTCCACCTGCTCGCCGAGCGCCCTCGGAGACTCGGCGCTGGACGCGCCCAGCGCTTCAAACGCCCGCACCAGCTCCGGATTGAGATCCCGAACGACCACGCTGTGCCCGTTGCGTACCAGGCTCCCAGCCAGCTTGCCGCCGACGTTGCCCAGGCCAATGAATCCGATTTTCATTTCGCGACTGTCGCCATCATTCAGTGTTGAGGTTGAAGGAACGCCGGGGCCCTGCCGATGCAGGGCTGAATCGTCCCTACGCGGTTGGCCCGGTTTGGAAAAACGAAGAGGCCCGGACAACTGAAAGTTTCGGAGAAATCGTCAAATTTCCTTGCGGGTTCCACCGTGGCGAGAGCGCCGCCTGTTACGCAAGTGCGGCGACGACGGGCACCGATCCCGTCCCGGTCGCGGCGGCGAAACGACTGAGAAACCAGGTCCGGAAGACGGCGATCGTCGGGTCTCCCAGGTCTTCGGCGTGGAACTTCAGATAGTAGCCGTATCCGTCATCCATCTCGACCTCATAGGGACGGACAAGTCGCCCCTGGGCGATCTCGGCGGCGAACATGTTCACATCGGCCAGGGCGACCCCTCCGTCTGACATCGCGTACTGCATCGCCGAAACGGCGGTGTCGAATGCCAGGCCACTTTCGGTGCCGACCGGGAGGCTGAAGTGTCTTGCGAACATGGACCACAATAGGCTGCGCGGTTCACTGTCGAGCTTCACATGGAGGAGCTCGTTTGCGGCGAGAAACTCCGGCAGGGTCTTGCCTTTCGCGGTTTCAGCGACCGCCGGTGAACAGACGGGCGCAACTCGAACCACAAACAGCAGATCGGTCACCCGGTCGTCCATCACGGGACGATCATAGACAATCGCGACGTCCAGCTCCTGGTCCGGCAGTCCGGTGACATGAGACGATGAGACATCGAGCAGCACGTCGGGAAACTCGCGGCGAAAATCGCGAAGCATCGGGAGCGCCATCTGCTGGAGAAGCGAGGGCGGCATATGGATACGAAGGGTGCGACCTGCGGTCTCGCCGCTGCGAACGGAATTGAGCGCCTGTTCCAGCCGGTCGAACGACTTGCGGACGACCGGCAGCAACGCCGCACCCGCCTCGGTCAACGCCAATCGATGGGGCTTGCGCTCCAGGAGCTGGCGACCGAGCAGTCCTTCCAGGCTGATAACGTGACGGCTCAGCGCGCTTTGTGAGACATGCAACGCTTGGGCTCCGGCCGTGAAACTCAGGTTTTGGCCGACGGCGTCAAACGCCCGCAACGCGTTCAGGGGCAGCCACCGACGGTTAATTTTCGGGGTTTTGGGGTCGCCGTTCATGGGGTTCTGCGCAAAGCTCTTCTGCATTCCGTGACGGCCCGACTTTGGCCCGGCAGGTCCTCGACTCAAAGGGAAGAAATATCGAATAGGCACATGATGAAATGCGATGTGCCGGGTATGGCCCCCCATGCCATGTTTGAGGCTGTGTGCTGGAGAGAATATGAGTGGTCTGCGGTCGATCGCGGCGATGCTGAACGCGCGCCAGCCGGGGCATAGCCTTCCGCAGGCTTTGTATGCCGATGCCGCAAGCTACGACTTTGACCTGAAGGCGATCTTCGCCAGATCCTGGCTGCTGGCCGGTTTCGAGATTGAACTGCCGAAACCCGGAACGCATATGGCCCTGGACGTCGGCCCATGGCCTGTCGTGCTGACGCGGGATCGAGCCGGCAAGCTTCACGCGTTTCACAACACCTGCCGCCACCGCGGCGCCCAGATCTGCCCAACCGGCAAAGGGGCGTCGGCGCGTCTAGTGTGCCCGTATCATCGCTGGACCTACGAGCTGTCGGGCGAGTTGGTCCATGCTGGCCGGATGCCCGAGGATTTCGACGCCTCTCTGCGAAGCCTGGGGCCAATCCGTATCGAGACCCTGGCCGGCGCCATCTACATCTGCCTGGCCGATGCCCCCCCTGACTTCGCGCCCTTTCGCAACGCCTTCGCACCATTGCTGGCGTCGCACGACCTCCTGAACGCCAAGGTCGCCTATGAGTGCACGCTCTTGGAGAAGGGCAACTGGAAGCTGGTGATGGAAAACGCCAGGGAGTGTTATCACTGCCCGACCGGCCACCCGGAACTGGCCGTCACCTTTCCCACCGGCGCCACAGCGCATTTCGATCATGACGAGGCGGGCCGCACCGACGCCTTCAATGCCCGCATGGCAAGCCTTGGCCTTGAAGTGGGTCCGGTTGAAGGCGGCTGGTGGCAGGCGATCCGTTTTCCGCTGAACGAGGGGTGCGTCTCCATGACCCTCGATGGCCAGCCGTCGGTCTCCCGGCTGATGTGCCCGGTCGGTGACGGCGACATCGGGTCGCTTCGCTGGGCGGTCGAGCCCAACAGTTTCTGTCACGCCACCGGCGACTTCCTGTTCATGTTTTCGGCCATGCCAACAGGACCGCAAGAGAGCATCGTTACAGCGAAGTGGCTGGTCCATAAGGATGCCGTCGAAGGTCGGGACTACGATCTCGAGCGTCTTATCGCGCTATGGAACACCACCAACTTCCAGGACCGGGATCTGGTCGAGAACAACCAGCGCGGCTTGAACAGTCCGGGTTACCAGCCCGGCCCCTATTCGCCGGACGCCGAGTCCCTGTGTA